>JAJZPP010000100.1 GCA_021811115.1 bacterium
GGGTGTGGATGATGACGGTATCCAGCTTGAGCCTCTCTCGAAGAGAGACTGCTATCTCAAGGAGTGATTCTGGCGCCTCTTTCTTGTGTGTAGCAGCATACACCAGTTCACACTCGGCTCTGTTAAGCCCCAACATGAGTCGTACCGATCGGTTCAATTGGGAAAGAGTCTTTAAGGCGCATGTGAGATCCTTTTTGGGCCGTTTTGTCGGATCGGCAAGATCGACAAAGAGGATCACTTCACGGGAAAGCAGCTTTTTATGGTCAAGCAACCATTCCCAAAACTGGCCTACAGCCGGCATCATGGTCCAATTAACAGTCGCTATGAGCTGTGCCTCTCGAATCAAGGCGGCTAGAAAAGGCTCTCCGACACGTCTCAACATGGTTTTGAGAGACAGTTGGCCCAGTTCGCCCATTTTGCCAACGAGCAGCTTGCCATTGGTGAATTCAAAGGCATCTGTAAGACCAGGCTCTCCGATGGAATAGAGGTGACACCCCTCTGTGGAGAGGGGTTGGAAGAGGGGGTTGATGGTAGGAAACCCAAGAGTACCAACAAGGTCGACACTGTGTCCTAAGGATGAGAGCGCTTTCGCGAGAAGGGGAGCATTGCCGCCCAGAGTTTGTTCCTGAACCACACACTCCATGTTCATGCTCTTGCCCGCAGCCAGCCCGATGCGCTCTCCACACTGTTCTATTAGACGCATTCTTCGATAGGAAGAAGGGCTGAGCCTCCTGTCGACACAGTGTAGAAGTGTGTCAACAAACCCATCAAACCCAACAACTATCCGGGTTCTCATTAAAACCGAGGCGTGATCGTGACGTCATCCCCAAAGGCAATCGTATGGTTCTCTCCAGCTTCATACCGCTTCGGATCGTCGTTAACTAAAAATTTGACATGAGCCGTGGAAAATGGCCGATCTGTCTCCCACACCCATTCATCGGGTGCAATGTTTTTCATAGCAAGGCCCTTATCCCACGATAGAGAGGCGATTCCATCTCCTCGGATGAAGAGGTTGTTGGCGAAACCGCAGTTGAAGTGGGCGTGGATTTTTGTCTTTGCCTTTGTCTTTTGATGCTGAATAGGCTGTGTCATGACCGGCATTGCTTTTTGGGCCGGTTTTGGGTCTTGTTTGGGCTGTTTTGCCCCCTTCTTACTAGAAGTCATACGGAATACCTCCTCCATTGGGGTTGTTTCTGATTCGGACTATAGGAATGGGGGAATATTTTATCAAATATTTTATCGTGTTGTAGAAACCTATTGAGTAGATACGGGTCCTCGTGCTAGACTAACTTCTGTTTTTCGAGGGGTTTGCAAAAAGGTCCCAGACTCTCTTTTGTCAAATCAAAATTCTACAAAGGGGCTTGTGATGCTGCGAGAAGCACTCAAAGTGGTACTTGATATCCAAGAGCGTGACATTCAGATGATTCGGCTGATGCGTATGAAACGGGAACGGCTGGCGGAGTTGAATCGGATCCGATTTTTACGCGATGATTTACACCACCAGGTTCTGGTCAAGGAAAGTGAGATCATCGAGCTCAAAAAGCAGGCTCGGATCATCGAGGGTGAAGTAACTGAGCTGATGACCAAGGCCAAGAAGCTGGAGACCCAGCAGAGTGGGGTCAAGAAGGTTGAAGAGTTTAATGCGCTGACCCATGAGATTTCGGCCGTAGAGCGCGAGAAGGCGGCAAAAGAGCTGCGGCTGAGCGATCTTTTTGATAAGGTGGCAGCCGAGGAAGATTTTCTCAAGAATTTGAAATCTTCATTCGAGTCAACAAAGCAGAATAGCGAGCAGATTGAGGTTGAGATCAAGGCGAGTATTGAGGCGATCAACGCTGAAGGCAAAGAGATCATGGCCCATCGAATGGAGCTGGCCGAAGACGCCGATCCCGAGATCATGCCCATTTATGAAAAGCTTCTCCAGAATAAGAAGGATCGGGTCATTGTTCCCATCGAAAATCGGTGCTGTAGTGGCTGCCACATCATGGTGACGGCGCAGCATGAGAACATTGTCCGCAAGGGAGAGCGTCTCATCTTTTGCGAGCACTGTTCGCGTATTCACTACTGGCATGAGGCGTTGGCGCCAGTCGAAGAGGCTGTTGTCAAGGGTGGGGCCCGTCGCCGCCGCCATGCAAAAGCCGAGTAAAGAGGCGGGAGAGCGGATAGTCGCTTGTGCTCACAATGGGCACAAGAGGAAAGTCTGGACATCAAGGGAACAGATACCAGCGAAAGGCTGGGGGCCGAAAGGCTACGGAAAGTATAACAGAAAGCAAACCGAGGGGGAGTGATGAGCTCCTCTTTAAGGCTGAAACGCCATCGTAACAGTCGATGGCTGCCATACGGCAACGCATGGCACGATAAACCCTATCTGATGCAAGCCAATGGGCACAATCGTATGCTGTGTTCCCCGCACTGCCACCGTGCCCTCGAGCGCGTGAGGGTGTTGGCGACAACACTCCTAGATGAATGGCTATCGGTTGGGGAGTAGCCACCCCAACAGAACAGAATCCGGCTTATAGCTCTCCCATTTTTTTCCCTTGAAAAAGTATCGCTTCCAGTATATACCCATTTCCGTCGGAGAATCGTGGATTGGTGGAGGGAAAGATGTTGGGTGTTTTTTTAGACACAGAAACTTCCGGGCTGGATCCATTCCTCCACACCCCTCTTGAGCTTGCCTTTGTCGTTGTTGATCTTTTTTCTGGCAGAGAGCTGATCGCCTACCAATCGCTGTTACAGGTCAGCGATGAGGAGTGGTTAGCCCGCGATTTGGCCAGTCTCGATGTGAATGGACTTACCCGAAAAGATCTTGAGACCGGAGTGGCCCGTCCACAGGCAGCCAAAGAGATCGAGGCGCTCTTTTCAGGCTATCAGATTACCAATGATCGCGCCTTCTTCATCTGCCAAAACCCATCATTTGATCGGCCATTCTTTTCGAAAATAGTCCCTCCATATCGCCAAGAGGCACTTCGCTGGCCCTACCATTGGCTTGACCTTGCCTCCATGTTTTGGGCCAAACAGGCTGTGTTTGATCAGCGCACCCAAGAATTTAAACTCTCAGTTTCTAAAGATGTGATTGCACAAACGCTCTCCATTCCTCCAGAAGCGCGTCCTCACCGAGCTATGAATGGGGTTCGCCATCTTCTAGCCTGTTATGAACGGCTCATTGGGTATCCGGGGTAACAACATGGGAATGATTGAACCTACCCCACAGCAGGCTGCCAATGCGTTGCTCGTCCTTAAAACTGCTTTTAAAAAAGAAAGCGGATCATGGACGCGCCGCATTACACGGTTATCTGACGTCATGAAGATTGGATCTTTGTGTGCGAAGGTGTTGGAGCAACCGGAAGTGGAGGGAGGAGAGGAGGCGCTTCGCTTTGGAATGGAAGCTTTGCATGAAGCGGTGTATTCAACAATCGAGGTTCGTGAAGATATTGAGAACAGAGTGGTAAAGGCGATACAGCGCCACTTAAAAGAGGTTTTGTGGAAAACCATCGAGACGAATAGAGAGCTAAAAGGGACGGATAGCCTCTTGCGGCAGCTTATGGCAAAACAGGTCATTACCCTTCAGCTATCTGAAAACCAAGCCATGAAGCACTTGTTGAACGAGAAGCTTCCGGATTCGAAGTACGGAATGGAGGCGAGTGAACAGTTTGCCTTTCTATGCGCCCGCTACGCACGCGAAGCGCTCGCAACTCCGAAAGATGAAAAGATTTTGCGTTTTGGAGAACGCGTGCTCTCAGAGTGCGCGAGTCCTACTAAACGGGTACAAGAGGCGTTAGGGCTCATTCAGCAAGCGTTTGCAGCGCAGAACCGACTCCTTCGCGAACACCGTATCCAGCAACTGAAAGCGATTCCCGGAAAGATTTTCTCTGCTATTCGGTGGCTTTTTACTAAACTCATTCCGCGCTGGTTGACGCCTTCCTATTGGCGCTCGCGTACGTTAAAGAAAATAAAAAAAGGCCCTCCACCGCTTTTAGAGGAACCTTCTCGAAAAGTAAGGCTCTTAGAAATCTCTCCCATTGTCGCTCTCTATGAGAGTATGACTGAGTCGCCAGCGCGAACCCAGATGGTGACGATTCCATTTAAGAACCTGGACTT
>JAJZPP010000101.1 GCA_021811115.1 bacterium
CGATCTTAAGGTCAGAAGCTGTTCTACCTTGGACCGTCGTCTTACGAACCAGGGAATAAAACAACCTGCCGCTCGATAGAGAATGATCCATTTTAGATTGCTTAAGAATTTACGTGGAGGAAGAGAGAAATTTAGCTTGAGCCTGTCGCGCATGAGACGAAATACCTCTTTCAGACCATTGTCCACTGAGACATCCAGGATGCGTGCGAGGCGGGACGCAAGAGATCCTTGCGAGGCTCCCTTTGGTTTTGAAAGCTCCTCAGCAAAGATTGGAAGGATCTCATTCAATACCGAGGATGGATCGGACATAAGGAGCGAGCCGAACTTTACGACGTAACTTCGGACGGCTATTTCAATCATCGTTTTGAATGGGCGCAGCTCAGGAATGATGGTAATGATAAGCTGTGTCAGTTGTGTTGAGAGCCTGGTAATGAGGTCCTTGTTTTCCTTTTTCTTGAGCGTGGCTGCTATCTTGTCAGCACTAGCTTTTCTGGCTTTTTGCAAGGCGTGAAAGAGCCTCTTTCCAAGGCCAGGCGATTCTGGGGCAGTCGGCTTTGTTGAGGTCGTTGGCTCTTCCCTTAGTTGTGGGGCCTGTTGCGATGGGTTTTCAAGCTCTTGGAATGCCTTGTCGAGATGTCGTAAACCTGGTTCGATGACCCATGTTAGCAGCTGATTTTTGAGCATTGAAAACACATAATTGTTTTCTAAGACATATCCTAACGTCGATGGGGGTATGGCGAATTGTCGTTTTCCACCTAGCTTAGGGAATGCTAAGGAAAGAATTGTTTCTGTGAGTTGCGGTGCATACGATGCCAAAGATTCCTGGGGTGGGAGTCCCTGTGACGAAGAGGTTATGTCTTTGTGAATCTCTGCCAGAATTTTTTCAAATGGCCGAAGAAGGGCACATGGATCGAAGGCGTGTCCCTCATTGAGAACACCGAGAATGTTGGATGCCATTTGGAGGAGATTGGCTTTGGCTAGCATGGCAATGTGTTCTGGGTTGCTTATTCCCAAAGAGGTCATCGTTGAGTCCAGTTTGCCCATGAAGCGGTCGATAAGGGCTTCAAGGCTATTTACGGCCGTTTCACTCAGATGTTTGTCTTTGAGGCTCTGTTTTTGCTCGCGAACGATAGGGGCATATTTTTTAGTCTGAGGAAGGAGGCGGGAGGCGGTAGAAAGGACGACGCCACGTATATACCTGAATGCTTTGGACACGCTGGAAGGATCCGAAGGTTTCTCCAGGTCTTCGATTCGTTTGCCAATTTCCAGCACACGTTGAACAAGTGCCGGTTTGTTGACGACGGAGCTTTTTTGAAGCTGCTGGGCAATCGCCTCATACTTCTCTGTGAGGCCTTTAATGGTAATAGTTTCTTTTTTAGGAGAAGGTGCCTCTGACGTGAGCTGCATCTGAACAGCAATCAGATCGGTGTAGAGCGAAGCAATTGACATATGGGAGCCCACTATTCATCACTTTCTCGTATAGTACGGATTTTATTTTTTTGGAGAAAGAGGCTTTTCCTGGGGGGGGGTGACAACTGAAAGATTCGGAGTAGGTCTATGTTGCCTTTATAGATCAAGAATGCATGATATGAAGGATTTGCCTGATATGCATGATAAAACTCTTCCTTGCGACCAGAGAGAGAAGCGGTTATACTTTACGCTAATGTAGCACGCCATTGGTTATATGACTGGTTCTTCTAACACTGAATTTATTCCGGCACTCGCCCCCCACGAGGATGTTGCCGTCGCTGGAAATATCCTCGATTCGCATACAAGCCAAATCGATGACGCTATATTAGAAAAATTTGAAAAGGCTATCCATAAGCAGACCGCCCTCTTCCAGCACACCGATGTCATGAAGATGGCCGTCGAGCACGATCCGATCGATTTAGCCAGAGCCTCCACTCGCGTTCCGTTGAGTGCTCGCCTGATTCTGTACCGCAATCTCCCCGATATTGAGGCCAAAATTGCCTTTGTGATCAATACCACATCACCCACACGGGTGGCCATTTTCCGGTCCATTCCAGACGAAGAGATCCGGGATTTGATGGAACACATGCCGCCAGATGATGCGGTCTCCGTGCTCGACGATTTGCCTTTTAGGCGAGTCAAGCGGGTGTTTGAGCTGCTCGATGAACACAAAGCCAGGCGCATTGCTGCTCTCCAGCAACACCGTCGTGACACGGCCGGAAGGCTTATGACCAATGAGTTTTTCGCCTTCCATCAGGAGCAGACCGTGGGGCAGGTGGCCCAGTTTATCCACGACCATCCTGGAGTGGAGTTTACCCACCTCATCTTTGTCTTAGGGGACTCCATGGAGTTACTCGGTTTTGTACCCGACCGTAACCTTATCGTGAACCCCCAGCACACCCCTCTCCGAACGCTCATGCGGCCGGTAGTCCACCGTGTTCGTGCTGACACGCCGCGCGATGAGATTGTGGAACTGTTTGAGCGGTACCGGTTGGCGGCTCTGCCTGTGGTGGATCATGCCGACCGCCTCATCGGAGTGATCACCCATACCGACGTCATTGAGATGATGGAAGAGATGGCCGATGAGACGATTGCCAACATCGGTGGTACTGCGGAGCGGATCACGGAGGATGAGCCAACCTGGCGTCGGTTTATTTCACGGGTTCCCTGGCTCATTGTGACGCTCTTTGCAGGCCTTTTGACAGCAACGGGCTTTTCCATCTTTTACGATCAGCCATGGTTCTTAGCCGTTCCATTCTTTGTTCCTCTCATTACCGGCATGTCGGGCAATGTGGGGATTCAGTGTAGTACGGTCCTCATCCGAAGCATGGCGACTGGCGAAGTTTCTTCTGGCACTGTTCGAGCCATTGTTCTGCGCGAGTTGCGGATCGGGGCAGTCATCGGGGTTTCCTTTGGAATTATGTGCGGCTTGGCCGCCTATGGAATAAACCTGGAGGGCCTCTTCCAATCCAGTTTTGACCCGCTCCTCGTTGGAACCATCGTCAGCGCCGGCGTCCTTGGTGCCTGTTTTGTGGCCACAGCTCTCGGGACGCTCTCTCCGCTCCTCTTCTCGAAGTGGGGCATCGATCCTGCCATCGCTTCAGGCCCTATTGTCACGGCTTGCAATGACGTGCTTTCAACCTACATGTACTTCTTCGTCGCCTGGTTTGTCGCCATGGCGTATTCCTCTCTGTAAGGGCTCAAGAAGCCTTCACGCGAAGGCCGCGCGATCTCTCGCCATCCTTGTTCGGTCAGAGTGAGCACAATACGGCTTTCCTGAGGCGATAACGAACGCATGAGAAGTTCCATAGTATTCTCCATCACGAAACCCTCTAAAAACCTGGGTTATGTGCATATATTATCAGTATGATGCGATGTGCGAATTTTCCAAATGGACCCTTTCCACCAGGACTTATGTCCATTTGATAGGTCAAGAATGTAGAGTAGAGAGGGGGTAACCTGAAAAGACGACAGCTTAGGGACCATCGGAAATTCGCACATCGCGTAGTATGGGTAGAAACGGTCAACCTTACCCTTTCACAACGCTTGGAGAGCACGGACGCTTCTCTTACAAAAGCGTAACAAGACAAACAGAACCTGCAGAGGCTCATTCGTGAAACAGAGGTCAAGATCGTTGAGCGAAACAAGGGATGGCTATCGTCTCTTCTCGTCACTGTGGTCGCAGTTCGAAAGTGATCGACTCACCATTGCCTACCTTTCGATCGCCGAGACGTTCAACAGGGGTTCCGGCCAGTCGAATCGCTTGGGCTGCTGTATACCAATGAGCATAAAGAACAACCGTTTTTCCATACAGCTTTGGATTAGTAACAAGCCTGGTAAAGAGGCGGGCGTCTCTTTCCATAAGTTGATTACCAGTCTCTCCATGTGGAGCCCCACCGACAAATCGGCTTTCTCCGTGGAGGGATTCCTTGTACTCTGCAAATGGATGGTCTTCCATGTCGCCAAAAAACATTTCTTGAATATCTTTTTCGGTCACGATATTTTCTATGGGATAACCCACTGCACGAGCCACAATCTCTGCGGTCTGCCTGGCCCTTGTATTGGGAGAGCTGAAGAACACCTCATCCCCATAGAGTCTGCCTCGAAGAAGC
>JAJZPP010000102.1 GCA_021811115.1 bacterium
CATCTCTTTCCACCATGAGTTTATGCAACTCGCCAAAAGTTGTAACTTTTTTAAGTCTCTCCTCTAACGCGACTCGCTTGGCATCTAGATCTAACTTCCCTGCCGCTTTCGCCAACTGATATGTCGCGTGGAAGAATCCCGGTTCAGGGCATTTCTTAAAGTCGACCACCCAGCTCTTGAACTTCGTAAGAAGTTCACCACGAAAGTCGTCGAGCGATTTTTCCCGACGTTTTGCCTCAGGCAAGCCCGCCGCTTTTGGATTCGTATTTTCAAATTCTTCCCGGGACCGCTTAGCGGATTCAGGAGCCGCCGCTGCCGCTCCGCTCAAGACTTTCTGAGCTACGGCTGTCTCTTTTGTTTCCTTAGCTTTCTTTTTCTCAGGTAAACCTCCAAGGCCAGCGGAGCCCGGTCCACCTGTTTTACCGACCGTCATTTTTTCCTCCTCATGATAGAGCACCTTTTTTTTTGGACTCTATACCATCGCCACAGTACTTGCAACTCTTTTTTTTGAATTATAAGTTTTGAAGAGCGTGTTTCTGTTTTGCTACAATAATGAGAAAAAAATTGCTGAAATACGCCGAATGTCATCGGTAAGCAAGCTGAAAGAATAAGTACAACGACTCGATCCATAAAAGATCGCCGAGAACCCAAAAGAGAAAAATCTCTGTGTTCTCGCGCGATCTTTTGTGGTCAAAAAAAATCAGATTCTGTTATTTAATGGGTTTTGGCAACGCTTCCTTGATGACGACCAATTTCTTGTCAAAAAGCACGAGGGCTTCTTTGACCTTGGCGAATCGCTCCTTACTAAAAGCTTTCTCGACTATAGGTAACTTCTCCATCATCCCTTTATGCCACTCTTCCACCACAGGCAAAAGCGCTTTAAAGCTAGTGGCCTTTTCAAGATCTTTCACGAATTTAGCGATCTTCTCGTCAACTCCCTCCCCACCCAATAATGCGGTCGCTGCCTTGGTAGCAATCCTTTCCACCAGTCCAATTTTACAGGCGTCGAGCCCTTCTTTCCATTTTTTTATATCTTCAAGGCATCCTTTCCGAAACCCCTTAAAAGGATCAATGGGCTCTTCCTTCTTAGTGACGACAGGAGCATCCGCAGCCTTTTTTGGCAGGACTGCAGCGGCTTTGTTCTCGACCTTTTCAGCCTGAGGATTGGTCGCTTTGTCGGCCTTAGTAACTTCGACAACAGCAGCGGGCTTTTTAGCAGAAGAGGCAGCTGGTTCAGCAACAGTGGCGAGCGTTTTCGTTGCGACTAGCGTCACCGTCGCAGCCCCAGGGGCCTCTTTCTTCTCTGGCTTTTTAGCTACCTCAGTGAGAGGTGTAGTCACTGTAGCGCCAACTTTTTTAACCTCAGTAGTCATAACAACCTCTTTAAACAAAATTACAAAGATTCGTTTTCGATTATATGCGTTTAATCATTAAAGGTTGGTAAAGATCGCTAATTTTTATCTGGAAGAGCGTTGACGCCTCGCCAGCTTTTGGGCGCATAATCCTGTGTGAGCAAGCCATAAAAAAGAGGGCGAGGGTAAACCACCGTCTTTTTGGGATTCGTATTCAGCCATGCTCCCCACCAGCCGAAGCTTGAATTTGTGATGATATTATGCTTACACATGCTGAGTATGCGCAGGTCGATATAATTGGGCTCATTTTGGAGCAAGACAACTCTTTTCTTTGCCCACGCCGGTATGCTCTTCCGTGCATATTCAATGTTGTTGCTACTCACTACAAAGAGAGCCGATTTTGGGAAAAGAGCCATGGCCTTTTTTAAGTAGTCCATTCCGTATTGTGGGTATATTTCCGATTTGGAATCTTCCCATTTGTAAAATCGTATCTGCACACCCACGCTATTGGGATGCCGTAAAATTCTTTTATATTTGCGCTTGATATAGGCAAGATCGTCAGAACGGGGTGCCAAGAGCTTCAAGAGCTCCTTTCGATGGTGAGCAAAGTATTTTTCCGATTGAAAATACCCGTCGAGTTGCATGTTAGGATGGTAAGTAATTTTTTGATACGATGCGATCGGTTCTCGATATATGCAGGAAATGCCGGGAATGGTCGGAACAAGCTTGCATCGAAAGAAAACGTGCTTCGCAAGCTCAGGTGGGACCTGAGCGAAGCGCGCCACTACATGGTTATCTTTCGCTAAGGCATACGCTGTCGCTACTTGGAATAAGTTATTCCCAAGCTGACCATGAATCCGTGCGGATACTATCGGCGTTCGTGACGAATCGGCGTAGGTGCCTCCACGAATAGCTGTAGAAGGCAATAGACAGCACAGGAAGGTTACGCCGAATTGAATAAGGTATTTTCTACTCATTGTGGGCTCCTCATTATCGATGCGCATGAAGATCTATCATGCGCAGGAGAGTATGCAATACGTCAACTAATTGTCAAGGAAACGGAGGGGGGAAATCATTTTGCTTTTTTCTGGCTTCCTGTATAACCTCTGGGCTTATGTCCAGGTATAACGATGACAACGAAAAATCAGGACGATTATGAAAAAAAACTTCTTGTCTATCTATTACGTGGTTATGGCCGCATTATGTTTAGGAACATCATCGAGTGCCTCAGCAGTCACTACGCCAGAAGCGGTGGTGTGTAATGGTATTCCCCAAGCACTCATCTTCGACACTGCTGCGGCCTCACCCACAGTCGTACCTATTACCATGAGAGTTGGAGCCAATGCCGCCTCCATCACTCCAGATGGCTCACAAGCATGGGTATGTAACAAAGATGATAACACCGTCTCTATCATCAATCTTACTACAAAAAGCGTCCTCGATACGATTTCCGTAGGATCGGCACCCATGGACGTCTGCATAACGCCAGATGGTAGGCAGGCTTGGGTGACCAATTTTAATGACGATACCGTCTCTGTCATCGATGTGGCAACTCGCGCGGTGACAGTAACAATCGGCCTTCCTCCTGGCTCCGGACCTGAGGGCATTGCCATTACTCCGGATGGAACACAAGCATGGGTGTGCGATGCTGCAGCGAACCCAGGCGCCCTATCGGTCATCAATGTTGCAGCTCCCCACGCTGTCACAACCTTTGCCATCAGCAGTTCCGCTATTGGGCCTAGCAGCATTGCCATAAGGCCGGATGGCACAGAAGCGTGGGTAGCAAATGCTACGGGAAACAACGTAACCGTTATCAGTATGGGGTCTCACACTGTTATAACCAACATTGCCGTTGGAATTCTTCCTTTCGGTATTGCCATTACACCAGACGGTACGGAGACATGGGTGACCAATTTTGGTAGTCGCACGGCATCCGTCATTGATGTGTCAAGTCGCACTGTTGTTGACACCATTACCATAGCTTCGACAAGTGGTCCGGGAGGGATAGCCTTTACTCCTGACGGGCAAGGGGTCTGGATAACAAATTTAGGGGATAATGATGCCGTTGAAATCGATCGTGCCACAAAAACGATACTCAATGTAGTCCCTTGTGGCGCTTCAAGCGGTCCAACTGCAATCGCGCTCACACCCGATCAAGCTCCCACAGCCCGGTTTACTGTTTCCACCAGTGGGAGTGTCGCCTCACTGGATGCCTCCGCTTCAAGCTCCCCCTCTGAAACTATTGCCACCTACAGATGGAATTTTGGAGATGGAAGTCCCGAACAGGAGGTCACCGTCCCTCACATCTCCCATACCTATGCCAATGAAGGCAGGTTCAGAGCGACATTAACTGTCACCAATACGCAAGGGACTTCTACAGCCCGAACATTCACAGGACATTCGGCAAGCAACAATGGCTCCCCATCAGCGCAATCCTCACGACAAGTCACCATTACACTCAACTTCACTCCATCCACATTCACAATGAAACCAAAAATTCTCAGTCATTGTAAAAAAATGTTTATGAAAATGAAGTGGACCCAATGCACTTCTCCAACCGTTTCGAGCTACCAGATCTTCGCTCGCCACAAGAAAATCGCTTCAATTTCGGCCCAATCTGGATTGAGGATTTTCGCGCGCCACGCCCCTCCCATAAACTGGAGGGGCGTGGCGTAAGCGTCCCACCCATGCGTCATTTGACGT
>JAJZPP010000103.1 GCA_021811115.1 bacterium
GGAGGGGAAAGCATTGTATACCAAATCCCTTCAACGGTGAGTTTCTCCTCAGCCATTCTCCCTACAGTTCCCTATACCCATCCAGATTCTGCCCTCCTGGCTGTCCTCGCGCAGCTGCTCAACAATACGCTTCTCCATAAGAAGCTGCGGGAACAGGGCGGGGCGTATGGCGGAGGCGCGTCTGCCAATCCGATCGCAGGCACATTCTCCTTCTACTCCTATCGGGACCCCAACCTCTTCTCAACGATCCAGACATTCCATACTGCCACCCAAGCGTTGCTAGAAAATGGCTTTTCCGACCAAGAGCTTGCAGAGGCCAAGCTATCGGTCCTCCAAGATCTTGACACTCCCATCGCTCCAGGAAGCCGAGCTATCCTTGCATACTCCTGGTGGAAGAAGGGCAAAGCTCATGCGACACGACAACAGTTTAGAGACCGACTTCTGGCAGTCTCTAAGGCTGATATTTTCCGTGCCATCCCGATCTACTTCTCAAGAGAAAAAATTCCCTTTGTCACTTTTGCCAGCCCTCAGCTGCTCACCCGCGACGCCCCCCTCCTGAGCCCCATGACCGTCTTGCAAGTTTGAGAAACAGTCTGGAATGAGGTATCGTCTTGATTCCTCAAGCAGGATTTGCCATGCAACGCCGTCATACGCGACTCATCTAATGACGTAAGAAAAAATATAAAACCACCGAGATCACAGAGGACACAGAGAAAGAACAAAATTTTTGGCATGGTTCAAAAACCATAGGGAGAAGGTAACACTTTTTCGCTTTTCTCCGAGAGGAAACGTGCAAAAAGTGTTACCCGCTTTTGAACCGTGCCAAAATTTGTGATTTTTGCAAGAGCCTCTAAAGTTCTGTTCTGTGTAGAATGCGTCAAATCTCAACAAAGGGGGGTGTTCTATGACTACGGTGAGTATTCAGGCCTCTGCGCCGCTTCGTACGCTACAAGAGGTTCACAAGGCAGTCCAAGAAGGAACTAATGGTAAGAAGGAGGTGCCACCCGTTTTCCGTACTGTCGTCGAATCAAAAGCCCTTCAAAGACCTCTGGAAGAAAATGACCGGGCGGTGGTTGAGTTTTACGCACAGAAGAAGGAATGGGGATGTCAACAAATCCTACTCGAGCACGCCTCAAAAGCGATTAAGACATACCAACGTATCGAACAGCTCCGGTCCTTCTGCACCAGTTTTGAAGGGGAATTGGTCCTGAAAACAAAGGACAAACAGGTTGAAAAAGAGCTCGCAGACGCCGTGTATCGACTCATCCCAGAAGACAAATCTCTCACACGGTTTGTCACTCTCTTCTCCATCCATAAGCCGTACCTTTCGGAATCGGATATCAAAGAATATACTCAAGTCGCCTTGGGATGGCTCGAAAGGCACATGCTCCAAGACCCCAATGAAGATTTGCGAGGAAGTATCCAGGAGCTTTCAAAAGCAGGCATCTCTCCTCAACAAATCGAAGAAATCTTTACTCCACGCCTGGAAAAGCTCTCTTCAGGTTGGGAACAGCTTGTAAAGCAGCTTGCTACATTTTCCACGCCCGATCCTGATTCCCTCACTGTGCTCGTGAGCGATGCCAGAGAGCAGCTCCAAAAGCGCATTGCCGATGATACGGAAGAGCTGATGCGCCCCTCAGAACAGCTGCCAAAACCAATTCAATCTGCCATCCTGTGCCGGACCACAGGATTTCAAAGCAAAGCCATCCTGGATCTGACAGCACGCGCCATCAATGCCCATGTGGCGATTGTGGCAAAGGCCGATATGTCACAGGAGGAGCTTGAATCGACGCAGGAATGGATGGGGAATCTCCAGCAGGATGTCCGATCGTATCTGGCATGCCCCATGGCCGCTGATATTCAAGCCCTTAAACTGCTAGAGGCCAATCTTAAAAGTCACCTTCAGACCATTGGGACAAAAATCGCCGATTTCAAAGCACACCCCGAGCTCCATCCCACCCGCTTGCAACAAGCTCTGAAAACCGCTGCAAAGGTGGGTCGTGTGGCATGGAGGGCAGTCACATGGCTCCCTTTTTTTCTTTTCTACGTGGCCCCAGTGGCGCTGGCGGCAAGGGCCGGATATAAGGCTGAAGGCGGGCGTGGAGCCCTTTTCGCAGCAGGCGTTGCGACTGCAACCACCATCATCAGCGGGTTGGCCCCCCTCATCGCTGAAAAAGTCAAAGATCAGGTCGCCCTCATCACGGCCATCCCAACACCCCTTCGATCAACCGTGGAATCTATCTGCGGCCTGTCTATTCACATGATGACCCTTATTCTCGCCATGCAGTTTAACGGCCTTATCGCCGGTTCGTTAGCCTCACTGACGGCAACGAAGCCAGAAGAGACTCCTCGTCCTTGGTATTTCAGGAGGCTGTGGAACGCAATGGGCAATGTTAAAGAGGCTACGGAAGGCACTGCCGTTGGCATTCCATCCTTTATTGCCAAAGAGTATGGGGTGGGATCAGCTCTCATCAGCACCCCACAGCAGTATGGAGCGCTCTTTGGCCGAATTAAAAATGTAGCAAGTGCGCACATCGAAGCGCAGGTTGCCGGGTACAAATTGGGTGCGGCAGCGGTTGCCTTGCCACAAGCTACGATAAGCCTTTTAGGAACCACAATAGGACTGTAAGGAATTTTTATGACAAGTGACTTTACTCCAGAAACGTCCCTCCAGTGCCTTGAAAAGCTTGCTGCGTGCTATGCAGCTGGGGGAAACGAGAGACCTCTCTCAAACATTGTCGATCCTGCAACACCCTTTTCCACACCACCCCGTCTGTATGGATTTTGGCCATTTAAGAAACACCACACCATCCAGACTCCAGCAGGGACCGTTGTCACAACAGAATGTGACCAAAAATCCAATCTGGAGGCGCTTCGCATGCTCTTCCGTACCGCACTCTCAAGTGAGACCCCCTCCTCACGACGCACCCTCGAGCATGAAAAAGCCATGAGGAGCGCCGTAACGGTCGCCTTGCAGGTGGATACCGGCCGAAGCAAAGCTTCCTCCTCGCAAATACTGAAGGACCAGATACACAACGGCATCCTGGCTGCCACATCCCTCGAACAGCTGGAGGACTTCATTACCAGGACCTCCACTGCCTACGCCCTGTCCATAGACATGGCAGAAAGCGTGCAAAAAAAGAA
Source organism: bacterium (assembly GCA_021811115.1). Classification (GTDB taxonomy): domain Bacteria; phylum Chlamydiota; class Chlamydiia; order Chlamydiales; family FEN-1388; genus JAJZPP01. The sequence goes on from JAJZPP010000103.1 coordinate 3,145, forward strand.
TGTCGACGCATCGCTCCTCGCAACCGCCTGCGCCCGTGTGGCAGAACTCTCATCGGTTGAAAAAGTGCAGATGAAACAGTTCGCCTCGATTATTCGGAAGCTATTCGATGTGGCGGTTGTGACTGTTGCCCAAACGCTGCGCGCCAAAGAAGATGCAACCGTGGAAGAAAAGCGCGCCATCCTGCAAGCCAATTGGATGGTGATGGCCAGTATTTTTACGTCAAAATTTAAAAACCTTCCTTCCTGGGCTCTTCGCTGCGTGGATCTTCAAGGCGCCGCCTCTCTCTTGAAAGCTGGTGCCGCTATCGATCTGGCACATCTGGATCAAGGCGTTACTATTCTCCTCAACGCGACAGAGAGTGCACGGACGGAGGATGACCAAATGACGTTCCTTTCCATGCTTCGCGATTTAAAGAAATTCCTTGACAATACGGGTGAGCGAGACCCTCTCCACAAAGCCTTTCTCGAGGCACTTTGTCACGACATGCAGGAAACGATCCAAAGACTTGAAACGGCCCATTCTCCTACAGAGCGCTCTACCAAAGAAAAAACGTGGAAAGTGGCCAAAAAAGCGCTCTTCGATGGGCTTGATATCTCCCATAAGGTCATTTCCAGTTCGCTTGGAGGGGCATTTACAGGTGCCTTGACGGGGCTGATCACAGGTGGAGGCCTGCCTGGAGTTGCCGCTGGAGCCTTAGGAGGGGCGGCCGCCCAAGGAGGGACAACTATGTTAACCCTTGGGATAAACCCTCTTGTCAATCAGATTCCCTGTTCGGCAGTCAAGAAGGCAACCATTCGACACTACCTCACGAGCTGGATCCTCCCCCTGCTCAGCTTCTTAGCATCCCTTAGGCTTTCGGCATGGGCCAGCAGAACCTTTACAAGGATACCAACGCAACCTTCCCAG
>JAJZPP010000104.1 GCA_021811115.1 bacterium
TTGGCCGCGCGAAGGTGGATGATGGTCGGTATGAAGTGTCTCTTGAGATGGCTTCGGTCAATAAACGCCACCTTGAGGTTTCTATCCGTCTGCCGAGCGGATTTCAAGAGGTGGATGGGCCTCTTCGTCGTGAAGTCTCCTCGAGGGTATCACGCGGGCAGGTGACGGTCTCTGTGATGATCCGTCCGATTGTTTCCGAGCTGTGTGTGCCCAAGATCAATTGGGCGTGGGTTGAGGGAAGGATGGTGGCTCTGAAGGCTATCTGTGAAGAGTACGAATCTCCATTTCCTCGTGACAAGGCCTGTTTGGAGGTGTGGGATCATGCGGAGAGTTACTGTGGGGAACCTGAAGTTGTCTCTCCAGAGCTTGAAGAATTGGTAAAAAAAGCTTTTTACAATGCCTATGAGTCGTTTGATGAAAAGAGAAGAGCTGAAGGAGCCTTTCTAGCGGCCGATCTGCGGGCGCGGGTCGAGACGCTCTGCCAGACTCTGGCTATGATCAGCGAGGCCTCAAAAGGGCAGGTGGATCTCATCAAGGTGCGGCTCCAGGACTTAGTAGCAAAGCATGTTCCATCTCTTGCTACTGATGATCGGGTGCTCCGTGAAGTAGTTTTGTATGCCGATAAGGCCGACTGTAGCGAAGAGATCGCTCGGATTGATCACCATTTGAACCATCTGAAGGAGGCGTTTACGCACGAGGGGCCTCAAGGAAAACTCTTGGAATTTATCTTGCAGGAGTTGCTTCGTGAGTTCAACACGCTTGGAGCCAAGACAATTGTGAAAACCGTCTCGACGGCTACTGTGTTAGCCAAAACAGAACTCGAAAAGATGAGAGAGCAGGTGCAGAATGTGGAGTAGTTGCGTGAAGAGTTGGCCTGTTGGCCAGCTGTTTGTGATGTGTGCGCCCGCCGGTACAGGCAAGACGACCCTGGCCAAGCGACTGTCCCTCGCCCTGTCCAATGTGCGCTGCGTGCCAACGGTCACCACGCGGCCCAAAAGAGCGGGTGAAATTTCTGGCGAAGATTACATTTTTGAGACAAAAGAAAATTTTAATAGCTTGCTACAGAGGGGAGAGCTGGTGGAGCATATCGAGCTTCATGGCCACTGGTATGGCACATCCAAGAGGGAATTGGAGGCGGCGCGCAAGTCGGGCAAGCATGCCCTTCTCGTTATCGATACGCGTGGCGCTCTGGCCATCCGTCAGCTTTTTCCTTGCGTGCTCATTTTTATCAAGCCCCCCTCGCTCGAGGCGTTGCGGCAACGGCTTGAAGGGAGGGCAACAGAGGATGCTGAGAGTATCTTGAAGAGGCTTGCCTGGGCGCAAGGAGAGTTACAGGACGAAAAGTACTTTGACTATTCCGTCGTCAATGAAGATGTTGACTTGGCTTTTCAAGTTCTTTCTGGCATTATTGTAGCAGAAAGCCACAGAGTACAGAGAGGGTAAGAATGTCGAAGTCAAGATTTGATGAATCGTTGACCAATGAGTGTCTCACAAAGCAGTGTGGGAATCAATTTGCGCTTGTTGGAAGAGCCATCAAGATAGCAGAATACCTCGTTAAGTCTGGGAAAGCGGCTACCGACTGGCCGGACAACATCGCGTACGAGGTGCTTCATCGGATCGCCGATGAGGGGGTTGATAATGCTGAGCGAGAAATTCTCCAAGAAGGGTAAAAGATTATAATGAATGGAGTTGAAGAGCTTGGCATACAGACACTTTTTGTCTTGTTTTTCTCGTTTTTTGCCATTCTCTTCATCCTCTTTTTACTGCTGCGGTTCAGCTGGAAGCGAGAGGTTCGCCGGGGAGATGTGTGTCCGTATACTAAGCAGCCAATGCGGTTAGGTATGGATGTGGCTCGGTCGCTCGCCTCCCATGTCAACGCCTTTCTCATCGAGCAACCAACCGAAGGGGACAACCCTGCCATCGAGTTTGATCGAGCTGCTTATTGTCCCGAGACAGGCCGGATTTTTCCCAATTGCGTCACCCTTTCAGAACAGGTGATCCTCTCGTGGGATTTTATAGCCAAGCGCGCCAAAGGCACGTTCGTTTCGTGGGGTTCTCTTTCAGAAGAGGAGCGGGGGATCGCTCGCCTGCTTCACGAGTCGTTAGAGGGATTTCAGACAGAAAACTCCTCGATGAGGCCAAGGCCCCAAGATGTCGAGGAGGAGTTTGCCATGCTCGCTCCTGGACCGCTCTATATCGATAGGCGAACTAAAATTGTTGTGGGGTGGAAAAAGGTCCCTGGCACCTATTTTGAGGTGCTTGTTGTGCAGCGTCCCCGGTTTCAATCAATGGAGGAAACTCTCTAGTGTCAAAAATTCTCATCACAGCAGCGCTCCCCTATGCCAATGGGGCTATTCACTTTGGCCATCTGGCAGGCGCCTACCTCCCAGCCGACTGTTACGCCCGTTTCCAGCGGTTGATGGGCCATGATGTCTGTTTCATCTGCGGCTCCGATGAGTACGGGGTGGCTATTGCGATGAGTGCGGAGCTGGCTGGGAGAACCCCTCAAGAGCATGTGGATTGCTTCCATGCCGTCAATAAAAAGCTCTTTCAGAAGATGCAGATCGACTTTGATCACTACTCGAGGACGACCTGGCCCGGACACGTGCAGACCACGGTCGCCCTTTTCAACGACCTGCTCAAAAATGGGTACATTGAGGAGCGAGAATCTGAGCGACTCTACTGTGAGCAGGATGGAAAGTTTTACGCCGATCGGTACGTGGTCGGTACCTGCCCAAGCTGTTCGTTCCCGTCGGCCCGTGGTGATGAGTGTACCTCCTGTGGCGCTAGCTACGAGGCAGAAGATTTAAAGAACCCGACAACCAAGATTGGCAATAAACCGCTCACATTGAAGAAGACTGTTCACTGGTACTTGCGTCTCGACCTGTTTAAAGACAAACTGCTTGCATGGCTTAAGACCAAGTCGTGGAAGCCAAATGTGGTCAATTTCATTAAAAAATACATCCAAGACCTACGTCCACGGGCCATCACGCGTGATATGAAATGGGGGATTCCAGTCCCTCTACCGGAAGCAAAGGGGAAAGTGCTCTACGTCTGGTTTGATGCGCCGATCGGCTACATATCTGCCACACGGGAGTGGGCGGAATGTATTGGGGAACCAGACAGGTGGAAATCCTACTGGTTAGATCCATCCACGAAATTGATCCAGTTCATTGGCAAAGACAATATTCCCTTCCACGCTGTGGTTTTCCCAGCCATGTTGATGGGCCAAAATACGCCGTACAAGCTTGTGGACGAACTGCCCGCCAATGAGTTTTACAACCTGGCTGGGAGGCAATTTAGTAAGTCGGATGGCTGGTATGTGGATCTGGACCAGTTTTTGCAGAAATTCTCCTCAGATCAGTTGCGCTACACCATCGCTTCCAATGCCCCCGAGACGCAAGATTCTGAGTTTACGTGGAAGGATTTTCAGCTCCGGTGTAACGCCGACTTGTCTGGGAAGTTTGGGAATTTTGTCCATCGGACCTTGGTCTTTGCCAAGAATACGTGTCAATCCACAGTTCCGCCCATGAGCCCTCTCCAAGAGGCTGATCAGCTCTTCCTGGATCAGATCAAAAAGCTTGCGGAGGCCACTCGTGAAGCGTATGGACAATTTCGGTTGCGGAAGGCGTGCCAATCGTTCATGGAGCTTGCCCAGGCTGGCAATGTTTACTTTGATATGAAAAAGCCGTGGCAGGATGCTAAAAAGGAAGAGTGGGGTTCCGTTCATACGACCATTGCCTGTTGCCTTCACTGTATTAAAACATTGGCGTTGCTGGCGTATCCTGTTATCCCGACTGCCTCCGCCTCCATTATCCGACAGCTCGGGTTGGAGGAACCGTATCTGCGCAGAACCTGGGAGGAGCAAATGGCCTATTGCCTTCCTACTGGGCACCTCTTGGGCCAACCAGAGCCGTTGTTCCGAAAGATTGAGGACGAGCAAATCGCGTTGGAAGAGGCTTCGCTAAAAAAATAGGTTCTTGTGAAAAATTGGGGGCTAGAGAGGAAGGATTGATAAAGGCCGGCATCATCAAGAG
>JAJZPP010000105.1 GCA_021811115.1 bacterium
CCCCCTTATTGGGCTCCTCGGGACGGTTCTTGGCTTCATTAAGGCGTTTGGTGAGATGCGCATGAGTAGCCTCGTTGAAATCTCCTCAAACCAAATCGGGGCGGCTATGGAGTACGCGCTCGTCACAACGGCTGGAGGGCTTGTTGTGGCTATCCCTGCTATCCTGGCGTATAATTACATTGTGAGCCGTGTCGAGGGCATGACCGTTGAGATTCAGGCAACGGCTGCCGAAGTGATCGATCTGCTCACCTACAAAGGATAGCTTATGAAGTGTAGTACGCGACTGAAGGCCAGTCTCAACCTGATTGACCTCACACCACTTGTCGACGTGATCTTCCTCATGCTGATCTTCTTCCTCATCACCTCCGACACCCTGCCCCTCAAATCGCTCCTGATCCAACACCCCCAGCTGAAGAGTATGGAAGAGGCCAAACTCTCCCAATTTGTCATCATTTTGGATAAAGATCAGGTCATCTACGTCGGATCTAAAAAAGAGATTGTTGACCTCATGTCACTTCCAGAGGCCTTGCAGAGGCATATTACGAAGTGGCGAGAGACCCATGGAGGGGCCACGCCAACTGTTGTGCTGAGTATCGACAGGAGAGTCTCCTACGAGACATTCTTGAGGCTCTTTTCTGAGGTGGTCAAAATCTCTCCCCGGGTGCGCTTGGAGTATCGAACGGAGGAGATCCCCCCTACCATCGATGAAGAGGTGTCATAGCCGATGCTGCGACTGAAAAGGGATGCTGACAACCGTGTGAGCATTGTATGGAGCCGAAGGACCCGCTCCTCCCGTCGTCTCATGTGGCACGCTATTGGCTATTCTGTAGCTCTCCACGCCATCATGCTCTTCTTGTTCCAAGTAAAACCCCTCCTTATCACGCAAGCCTCTCCATCTGTGTTACCTCTCGTTCTCCTTGAAGCCGAAGAACCTGGTATCGCTCTCCTCGGAGAGGGCCGCTCCACCGACGAAGATCCCCGAATCCGACTGGCTCGGGAGCTTCACCTGGTCTGCCCCTCCTTCCTTCCACGAACGAACACGCCACATGCTGAAATGGGTACATACCCATCAGATCCCCCACGCACCCTGCCCTGGTCATCCTCAGATTGGCTCTCCCCATCCCAGCACCCAGTTCGCATCTACCCGGTCAAATTGATCATAGATCACAAATTGCGCGGTCTCTCCTTCACAAACGATGGCTCAACGCTCTTCGGCAAAGCCTCTCCAGAGACTATTTTTTTCACATCTGCCTTCTCAGAAGTGCGTCCGCAGGTAGATTTCCACATTGAAGTCTGCTTAGAGACTGGAAAGATTATCCAGGCAAATTGTGTAAAGGAGTTTTTTGACAAGCGACTCCAAACACTCGCAGAGAGGCTTTTACGCGCCGTCCGATTTATGCCATCGGGCCGAGGAGTTGTGTCCGGAAACCTTGCCATCCAATTTGCGGGCACTTTTGATACCATTAGCCCTTTTGTGACTGGGGAGAAAGACAATGATTGAGATCTCGTCAGACACCGCCTGTTTGCTCTACGTTGGGGCGTTGGTCCTCTTGCTCCTTGGCGTGTGGATCCACTATGCCCACAAGGCGAAAAAACGGGAGATCGTCAAACTCACGACGGTGCACGTCACCTGTGAATACTGCTCCCACCCCTACCTCATTGAGGCGTACACCCCATTTCACCGGTGCCCCCACTGCCACTGTCTTAATAAAAACCAAGTTGACCACACGCAGCATCGATAGCGCCGCCCTTCTCATTCCGCAAAAAGACAGGAATGTGGCGTGAACGAAGTGCTTCCATGAACCCACTCAAGCTCTCTTTCGTTGGCGGGCAAAACCCCTTTGTAGAAACCTGGTTGTACGGGATCAGGTTGACTCGAGTTGAAAGCCCCTCAAGATATGCTGCGAGCTCTTCCGCATACTCCATCCTATCATTAATGCCTCCTAGCAATACGTACGAGGTATAGACGATCCGTCCTGTGTGCCTGCTGTAGCTCTTCATGGCCTCGTAGAGAGCGGCTAGCGGCTCCTTTCTACGATACGGCATAAGCTCTCTTCGAAGTTCATCGTTGGGAGCATTTATCGATACTGTAAGATTGGGTCTTACAAATGATTCCAGAGAGAATCGCTTGATACCCTCGATATCGCCGCTGGTGGAAATGGAAATATGGCGAGCGCCTATAGAAAGCCCTATCGGGTCTTGGAGGATGCGAACAGCCTGGCAAACTGCCTCGTAGTTATCGAAAGGCTCTCCCATGCCCATGAAGACAACATTATTGACCGGCACCTTGAGAATATGTCTGGCCACAAACACCTGTTGGATAATCTCATCGACCGAAAGATGACGAATGAGGCCGAGCGTTCCTGTTTGGCAGAACCGGCAGCCCATCCGACAGCCAATTTGCGAAGAAACGCAGATCGTTTTCCCGTGCTGCATCGTGATGAGGACCGATTCGATCAGATGGCCATCAGGAGTTTTTAGGAGAAAGCGAACTGTTTGGCCGTCTTCTTTCAATTGGGCTATTGGGTAGAGAGTAAGGCAGACTTTGCTGCTCATGGCCTCGAACAGTTTTGGGGCGTTGGCAAACTCTGGGAGCCCATCTCGTATCGACCCATGGCGGAAAATGGTTTTGTAGAGGGCGAGGGCCTGCTGACGTCCCCTTCCGAATAGTGCGAACAGAGAGGAGGCCCATTGATCTGAAGTGAGTGCGAGAGGATGAATCATATTCATAAATAGACGCACCGAAGAGGGATCGAACCTCTAACCACCTGGTTCGAAGCCAGGTACTCTATCCAATTGAGCTATCGGTGCAGGAGAAGAATATGGTACCATCAAGAAGGCTTTTGCGAAAGCCTTCAAAAGCAATTTTTGTGGAATCAACAAGCGTTTGCCATGAGTGACTGCCGCGCCATTATTTTCCGTGTGACCCCTGGACAAAAGAGAGCTGTTATTGTCCAGTGTTTTTCCGATACGTTAGGAAGGATCGGGCTGGCAATCACACCGCCTCGTGGAATTGCCATAAGTCCTTTTACGCTCATTTCCTGTACCGTCGATTCTCTTCAGGGGGATTTTGGAGTCGCCTCCAACCTTGAAATCATCGACACATTTGCTGATTGTCGCACCTCTCATGAGGCGAGTAAGAGCGTTTTATGGATTCGAACGATTGTAGAACACTGCCTCCCACCACGTGCTGTTAGTGAGTCGGTATGGAACCTCGTCGCATCCTTGCTTGGGCTCCTCCACACGTTTCGGGATTGGAAAGCGGCTCCACTCTTATTGGCTCTCACGCTTTTTGAGCAGGAGGGGGCTTCGCCTCACGTGCTGACGACCCTCCCCTCTCTTCCCGAGACGTCACGAAAACAGGCGGAGAGGCTACTTGTCTCCACAGAAGCTGAGTGGAGAGAGGCTGAAATACCAGAAGATCTCTTTCGGGCAGCGCTAGAAACCATTCATGTTAAGATAGAGATTGCGAAAGGGGGGACTTGAACCCCCAAGGGATCACTCCCACTACCACCTCAAAGTAGCGCGTATACCAATTCCGCCACTTTCGCACAGTTCAGAGAGGAAAGAAGAATATACCGACAGATCGCTTTTGTCAGCAAGCGTATTCTGACCTCCTGAGATTCGGAGTAGGGACAGAGAAAATATAACTACCACAGAGATCACAGAGGACACAGAGAAAGAGCAAAATTTGCGACTATTGATCGTTCCTCAGAACTGATCGATCGTCATGGAGCGGCTCAGAAAATGTTTCAGACCACTTTTCGGGTTACTCCTCTCACGCCAAGAATGCCCGATATGCATGATAAAAAAATTTTATCATGCATGTCGGGCAAATCCTTCATATCATGCATTCTTGGCCTATCAAATGGACACAAGGCCTCTAAATCTGCTTTTGCCTTTCAAGAGCACGTAAGGCAGATTGTTTCATCTCGGGAGTGGCGGCACTGTATGGAATCAGTCCTTCCACAAAACGTAATTATTTCCATCGAATTTTTATCAAGACGAAGGTATTCTAAATCTAGATC
>JAJZPP010000106.1 GCA_021811115.1 bacterium
CCATTTTTTTCTACCGATTCCTCGGTATTTTAATAATTGTTTTTGACAAGAAAAAACCATAACAGGTAAAATGGCTTTTCTATACTGTGATAGTTAAGACCAAGATGGGTGTATGTCAGTTTTAATAGACATTCTTAAACCGTGTCCTCATCAGCCTGAAATTGCCGATCAGGCAGCCGTTAAACAGCGGTACGACCACTGGCGGTATCGGGTCTTCTACTCAATGTACATTGGGTATGCCCTCTACTACCTCACTCGAAAATGTCTCGCCTTTGCGATGCCAACCTTGATGGCCGACTTAGGTTACGACAAGGCCCAAATGGGTCTTTTGGCAACGACGCTGGCAATCACCTATGGGTTAAGTAAGTTTTTGAGTGGTTTGGTGGCCGACCGATCCAATCCTCGGTACTTCATGGCGTTCGGCCTCATCGGGAGCGGAGTTGTAAACATTTTATTTGGACTCTCTCCATCCTTCTTCTTTTTCATTCTCTTTTGGGCGTGTAACGGCCTCTTCCAGGGGTTTGGGTGGCCTTCGTGTACGCGCCTGCTCACTCACTGGTATTCGCGATCAGAGAGGGGCCGCTGGTGGTCCTTCTTTGCGACCTCACAAAATGTGGGTGGCGCCCTCATCCCCTTCTTTGCCGCCTACTGCGCCTACCTGTACGGATGGCGCGGAGCTATGATCATCCCAGGCCTCACAGCTATTCTCGGAGGCTTTTTCCTTATCAATCGACTGTGTGACACCCCACAATCCCTCGGTTTGCCTTCGATAGAAAAGTACCGTTCCGATTACCCTCCAGACACCTCCAGAAACCAAGAAAAAGAACTCTCCGCAAAAGAGATTCTCTTTACCTACGTCCTTTCCAACCCGTACCTGTGGCTCTTAGGGGCCAGCTACTTCTTCGTCTACCTCATTCGCCAGGCGATGAGCGATTGGACGGTCCTCTATCTCGTTGAAACCCGCGGGTACAACCAGCTCGGAGCTGGAGCCATTGTCTTCTGGTTTGAGATGGGAGGCATGCTGGGAGGCATTGTTGCCGGCTGGGCCTCTGACCGACTCTTTGCTGGAAATCGCGGCCCGATAAACGTTATCTTCAGTTCTTTAAGCGTCCTTGCGATTTACGCCTTCATGACAGCGCCGGCCGCAAGCCCCATCCTGGATGGGATTTTCATCGGCACTATTGGATTTCTCATCTTTGGCCCGCTCATTACCATTGGCATTGCGGCTGCAGAGCTTACCCACAAAAAGGCTGCTGCAACAGCCACTGGGTTCATCGGATGGCTTGCCTATCTGGGAGCTGCCAGCGCAGGATACCCGCTTGGCTTGATTTCTCAAACGTTTGGATGGGAGGGATTCTTTATTACCCTTGCCTCCTGCGCCACCTTCACGACCCTCTTGCTCACGCCACTGTGGAAGCAGCGTGTGAAAGCTTTTGCCTAAAAAGGAGAACCTATGAATTGGACTGCCGCCATCTGCCCCTGTGGGCAATTTGTTGCCAACACAACCGCATCCTTCTCTCAGGCCTTTGCACTCTGTGCAACTCAGCCCGGAATGTCTGATCCGCTCCCTCGCGGTACATTCCCTATGCTCGACCATCACGTGCCGGATACGAGGATGACAGAGTACGTAGACAGTACAGGAAAGCACATCTTTCAAGTGACACCAAATGACGGGAGGTTTGGCGCTGCGGCTGCCGTACGAGAACGGGTCGACAGACTGTCTACTTGTGTGACCCGAGTGTTGGGGCTCGCTCCAGGAAATGCTGCGTGCGAGCCTGTCCCCGCCTTTGATTCCTTTCCTGAATTTGCAATCAGCTTGGCAGACCTACGTGGCCACCTTTCGGACTATCAATTTGTTCGCCGTCTGGTTGAAGCCATAGTAGAAAGGACCTTAGCGGATTCCTCCCTACCTCGGCGAGAACAAGAGCACCAACCACCCTCTCTCATCCATACACCTGCGCAAGAGCTGGTATACTCTGCATTACCAACGAAAGCCGATGTGGGTGATTATTATGAGACCGTCTGCGAAAACAATGCTGTCGTGCTCGTTTCAGCCCATCAATATAAAGATGCCTCTCCTCGCGATTGTGCAAAATTTGTGGATCAAGAAGTGCTTTCACAGCTCCATTTACATGGATGGAGCCTAAAAGCAGGAGAGAGTATTCCTATCGATGGGTACCCCATTGTGATAACACCGCTCCATGCTACCCACCCAACAAAACCTGCTCACACCAAGTATCATATTCAGATCTTCGATTGGCAGGACAAGACACCGGGCAATCGAGTCGTTATTAGCAAAGTGCTCGATCTCATCCAAACGCTCTCTCCAAATCCCCAAATTCCGGTTGTCATCAACTGTGCTGCAGGGCGAGGAAGGACCAACATTGTTGGGGAAGCCCTCGCAACTCGAACCCGTATCCTCGACACGTGGGAGCACGGCGGAGACATCGGGAAAATGGTTTTGAACCTTGCTGAGGACGTATACCACATTCAGCAACAACGGGATCTTGACATACGAAGTTGCGTTAGCCCCAAAGGAAAAGAACTGGCCATCGGTACTGTCATGCAAATGATGCAGCTGACTATTGCCTATGCAGAGGCGTTATCGAGCGGTACATGCCCACGAAAGTAAAATTTTCTTGACATTCACCACTCCCGATGATAGAGGTGAGCAAATCTTTATTTTGGATTGAGATGATGGGAAATTTTCGCACAGGGCTTGTTTGCCTCCTTCTGCTTCTTGTGTGTGCCTGCAGCGGGCCTCGTATCGATGAGAGGTACGCAGCCACTGTCGTCAAGCAAGAGCTCTCTCTCCCAACTAACGTCACAGCCAAAGAACTCCATGGGGGGTATAGTTGGGCCAAGCTCTTTGTTGCTACGGATGGATCCAACCAGTATGTCATCAAGTTTATAGAAGGCTCTGCTGAAAGGGAGATCTATAATTCGAAAGTGGCCTCCGATGAGGGAGCCGGCCCCAAAGTGTACTTTGCGGACGTTCCGAAGGGGATCCTGATTATGGAGTTTTTGCCAGGAAAAATCACGTGGCAAGAGCTGCAATCAGACCAGCTGGATCTATCGCTCGCCCATCTCCTGCAAACAATCCATCGAGGACGCCCTTTTATAGGCGGATTTGACGCCCCACACATGATCGTCAACCAAATCCAAAAACACGAAAGCTTCCTTCCGATAGCACGATTGGGAAAAATTTTTGAACGTCTTCAAAAAACGCTCACCCCTCACCTCGTAACAACGCCCTGCCACAATGACTTAAGTCCAAGGAACATTTTGCTCGTCGGGAACCAATGCAAAGCGATCGACTACGCCGATGCAGGTCAATCGGATCCTTACTACGATGTCGCATCGGCGGTCATATCGGTCGCTTTCTTAAATCCAGCCCGCGAAAACCTCCTCTTCAGCACATACCTTGGCCACACCCCTTCTTCGACTGAAAAGGCAAAGCTCTACCTCATGAAACAGGTTGTATGGATCAACTGGATTTGCAACGATGTAAGAAATCTTCCTCCGGAGTACCTTCAGAAGTACGATTCAGTTGAAATGATTCCCCTCTCTGACTACTACAAGGAGAGCGTAGAAGGTCGTTTTGACTTAGGTAATCCGACAAATAGGTTCATGGATTTAAAGATCAAACTCAACATACTCTTTGCGAACGCTGACTCCCAGGAGTTCGCAACGGCCGTGCAGCTCTTAAGCAAGCAGGACCTGACGGAATGAGTCGTCACCTTTTGCGAAGCAAAAGGAGAGTCTACCAAAACTTTCATAAGCGACGCAGTCGCTTGGTCTCACAAGTTCTTTCTCAGCATAAACATCTGAGCCCTTTTGCCTGGAAAGCACCTTCGCTAATTCCATGATAGAGAACTTCTTCATACGCTTTAGGGATAGTGCTGTAATATTCTAAACGGTAGGGTCCTTTCCTCAACTTCATCTTCCTTCATCCTCTGTACAAAAAAGATACAAAACGTTATATTTGTTTCATGTTTATTAACTTTTTGTTTATTTT
>JAJZPP010000107.1 GCA_021811115.1 bacterium
ACAGCAGCCGTTACTTCCTCCAAAAACAGGAGGAATGAAGAACGGTGAAGTTAACAAGTTTAGCCTAAAAAGCTGTCCAGCCAATGGGGTCCACCTCAGCTTATCACTTTGGTTAATAATTCGAGGGACCAAATGTTTGTTCAAGATAAGGTAAGATTTTTTGAGAGTTTGCTACGGTTACCAGAGCCCAGTCATCCTCCCGCACCTCTGCACGCTCCTAACCCCTTAAGGAGCACAGGTTCCGAACCCCCCGGCAACCCTTCTGAAATCTCAACGCAATCTATGTCTCCTTTCACTCTTTCGATCGAAGATCCACTGTGAATCCAGAGACTTCTGCACAGTCCCTAACTGAAAAGGAGGCGGGTGCTAAAGTAGTTTGATTTATATATTGAATTAAGATGATTCAGAATATATACTCGTTTTCGTGTTTAATAATATTAGAGGTGCTAAATTGAGTATTCAAGAAATACAAAACGTTTTTGTGAGCGGCAATCAGGAAGGAACCGCTCCATCGACCGTTTCTAACACTGCTATAAGTGTCCCAGATCCGGTTCAACTGTTCCGTTCGGTGATCCCAGAATGTCCGCCCGAACCAGTCCTTCTTTTCAGCGCCTCTCCTGAAATCCCTCCAGAAATCAATCTTTCTTCAAACTAAAGAGGTTCTGGACCCACCCCAACCCAGACTACTCGAATGTGGTGTTCTGAGAAGACACCAAGCGAGGTCAGCTGTGCTTCAAACGGCTCTATGGTTATGCTAGAGAGGATTTTTTGAATCGGCTCCACCCGTTCTGGCAGCGTTTCACCTAAGAATTTGATCGTAAGATCGTATGCCTTAGGAATAGTCAGAGAGGCGTGCGGCAGTTTTGCGGACAACGAGGTAAGGTAGCTTGTCAGCTTGTCGCCGAGCGGGCAGGAGATGAAAAGTCTCATATCTTTTCACCAGGAAACAGAGAGTTTTGGAAGATTCTTGGTGTCAAAGCGGACATACACTCTTCCAGTCCTCAGCTCGTTGGAATGGTCTTTGGGCGGGGCTAAGCCTACTCCCTTGCCCTCTAACGTGAAGAAAAGCCGTTCGGCCACCGCTGCGCTTTTAAGATTCTCATCGTCGCACTCGATGACGAGGCGTCTGATTTTCAGCTGATCGAAGGCGTATCGGGTCAAGGCATTGGCCGCCTCTGTAGCATATCCCTTCTTGTACTCGGTGGAGCGCAACCAGTACCCAAGCGAGCAGCTGGGTATCTCCCACTTGAAACGGGCAAGCCCACACACTCCTACGAGGCGGTGTCTTCGGTAAATGCCGAAGTGGAGCGCTTGCCTGAGGATGTAGTCGGCATAGAACCGCCGCACGTTCTCCTCAGCTCCCTCGGGGGTGAGAGAGCAGCGCGCCCATGGATTCCAGATTTTAAGCTCCTCAACGCTCTCTACAAGCGCCTCGTAGAGGGCGGGACCGTCTCCAGCCATGAATGGGCGAATCACAAGTCTCCTCGATTCTATCGGGAAGGGAAGATCAAGGAGGATAGCTTGTTGTATGTTCATGCAGCCTCTTTGTGGAAGAGTGCCATTGTAGCCAGAGCCGAGCTAATTATTTCAACAGTATCTAGCGTAAATCTCGCCGGATTGTTTCGAGATCTTCCTCGTGCTCGACTTCCTCTTTGAGGATCTCAACAATTAAGTCGTATGTCACAGGGTCTTTATTCTCGACGTATTTGAGTAAGTTTTTATACACGCCGATAGCGCACCGCTCGCCTCGAATATTCTGTTCGAGCAGGAGGTGGATGTCCGGATTGGTTGGTGGCTCGTAGCGGCAGTTGGCGACGGTGTACCATTCTTTTGGCTCGAGTACTGGCGTTCCACCCAGCTGAATGATCCGTTCTGCCAACATTGTGGCATGCTTGAGCTCCTCCTTGGCATGCTCCTCAAGCTCGTCTGTGACCACTTTGTGCAAAATGCCCACGGCAACCTTGGCTCCAATCCAATACTGGTAGTAGGCGAGCCACTCATCGGCAAACGCCTTGTTGAGGAGAGAGAGTAGCTCGGCGATGTTGATGCCTCGCGATTCAATCGATTCACGCTCACGTGTTCCCATGGAAAAATCCTCCTTAGTCGAAAAAAATGAACCATACCAAAAACTGGAGAATAGCAAAAGGATTGTTATTTATCGCAACGGAAAAAATGATTTGGTTTCTTCCCCTTGCCAAATACGTGTCTGTTGGTGTAGTAAAAGAATTTCTGTAGATATTTCTTGTAATTGGCGGTGATATGAAGGTTTTTCGTCTGATGTCGCTCCTGGGATTATGGTCGACTTTTACGTGGGGTGGCGTGCTCCCATCTGCTTCTGCACAGGTTGGCGCGATTGAGATTCCGGAAGATTGTCAGGTTGGCCCGTTGCAGATTGATGAATCGAGTTCTGAACAGTATGTCGAGGCGTATATTCGAGGAGTCGTCGATACCAAATTTCCTGAAGAGAGGGTTGGTGTGGCTGTCCGCAATGGGGAGATCATTCTCAGCAACCTGCCTACAAATGAAGAACAAGCTCAGAAGATCGTCGCCTATGTGAATACCCTGACGAAGTGGTCTGTGCGGGATGATCGGCCTGCCCTCATTGCATACAATGATCCTCAAGTGGATGAAGTATCGATAAAACCTCAGGAGGGGTGGCAGGGCATATGGCTTCCCCAATCCACGGTTCTCTTCCCCACCCAAATTGCCAATCCTCGTCAGGTCTGCTTCTCAGGCAGTTTTCGCTTCCATGATCGAGTGGGAGGGCGATTTGCGAGTGATGTGGTGTTGGGAGCCCAATTCCCCATCTACCGCTGGGCCCACGTGTACGACGGAGACTTACAGTTGGAGGTTGAGGGGGCGGTCTTTGCCGTGTTTGATTTGAGAAAGAGTACGTTTCCCCTCATCAACGCTGACTACTATGCGGGGATCCCTATCACCTATGCCAAGGGGCCCTGGTCGTACAGGATTAGGACGTACCATATCTCCTCACATGTTGGCGATGAATTTTTGTGCGAGCACCACGGCTTTAACCGGAAGAATAAGAGCTTTGAAGCGCTCGATTTTTCTGTCGATTACCAGTTTAATCCTTACCTGAGGGCGTTTGGGATTGTAGGGTCAGTCTTTCTTTCGGATCGTGAGATGCATATGAAGCCGATGTACTTGCAGTACGGTTTTGAAGCGCGGGGGCCTCGAACAGACTTTACGCAGCTGTTTGCGCAACCTTTCTTATCAGTCTTTTTGGAGAATGCTCAGGATGTCCACTATCACATGAACTCCTCGTATGCCCTTGGGTATGAGTGGGGGAAGATCAATGGGGTTGGCCGCAAGGTACGCATCTTTCTAGAGTACCATGATGGGTTTTCGCCAGAAGGCCAGTTTTGTCGGAAAGAGACAAAATACTTCGGTATTCGCTTCTCGTACGGGTTCTGAAGAAGCTCCTGGATCGATTTTTAGCGCTTTGCGGATTTGATCGATGTGTTTATAGCAGGTAGATTCGAAGGATAATGCTGCCCACGTTTTCCATGCTGGTTGATTTGCTTGTGCCAGCCAGAATCCTTGATTGATGGATTTTCTAGAAATAACTTTCAATTTCTGTTCCATCCAATACAGATAAAATAGACTATATTCATCATCAATTACATAATAAAGCCCCTTATCTTTTCTTCCATAAGGAATAAGGCTTGTAATAAATCCAGCTTCTTCTAATTGATGTAATCGGCTCACAGTGGTGCCACCATCAGGAAGTTTTGATTTCGCTATTAATTCTGCTTGGCCAATCCCATAGCGATACTTAGCAATTGTGCGAATCAACTCAATATAAGGCTTTGCAGCTTCAAATAGAGATTCAAATAAACGTTCAAACTCTTTAACTAATGGACCATTTCTTTGAAAGCAAAGCTCATCGATACATTGATAAGCGGAATGTCCTTTTCTCACAAAAGACCAATAAAGAGACGGGCCTTGATAAAAGGCCACGCCAATTTGTTTAGCAAATTCAGCCAGTTGGTCTTT
>JAJZPP010000108.1 GCA_021811115.1 bacterium
ATAGTCATTCATTCTGGCCGCGTGGAGTTATACCCATTTCAGTTGGGAAATCGTCTTTACATTCAAGCGAACGCTCTCGGGATAAAGGCGACGAGAAAGGCCCAGTATGCGAATACAAAGAACCTTTCTCGGCGCCTTTATCGCGAGGCGTTCGCTCGTTGTAAAGGCGATTCTCCAACTGAAATGGGTATGCAAGAGGGATCGCTCCGGGGCTTGTTTCATATTCTGGGGAGACTTTTGCCTCCACAGGAATAGGCCCCTCTTTGAGCAGTTCGAAGAGCGTGATTTCGGGAGGAGCAAACCAGCGGAAGGGAAACGTATCTCCAACCCCTCTCGATGTGAAGAGGAACCGGTTGTCTCGAAAAACAAGGCCTCCCTTCAGGGACCGATCACACAGCGGCACGAGGCGCGTCCAAATAAAGGGGAGATTGATCTGCCCGCCGTGCGTATGGCCGAAAAGAAAAAGGTCTCCAGGAAAGTACGACAGCCGTCCATACGAATCCGGATTATGGGCTAACACAATGGTGGGCACCTTGGCATGGATTCCTTTGAAAGCTTGCACCGGATCGCAATCCCCAGCAGTAAGATCGCCAAGCCCTGTGATGTTGATGTGGTTTGGCGGAGTTCCAATGGTGAGTGTCTCGTTGTGGAGAAGAGTCACCTGATGGGAGGCGTAAAAGTCTAGCAGCTCTTTATTGAGGGGGAGGGGAGAGGTAATGGGGGACTGTCCAAAATTTTTTTTACAATGAAAAAACCGTCTTATGCCCTGAATGATTGGATTGGAAGGAGACCTATCACTGACCGCTTTTCCAGCCCGATTGGAGGTGGCATAGATAGCATAATCATGGTTGCCGAGGCAGGCATAGGTGCCAAAAGGGGCTGTCAACCCATTGAAGAAGGCGTCGGCAAGCTCTTTTTGGGAAAGTTGCGAATAGGTGAGGAGGTCTCCTGAAAAAAGGATAAGATCTGGTTGTAGCGCCTGTATGGTTCCTTTTACACGACGAAGGAAGGTACTGGATGAATAAGAGTTGAGGTGCAGATCGGCGAAGTGGGCAATTTTAAACCCGTTGAGTCCCTGTGGAAGGGTCGGAATAGGAATTTTGTATCGAGAGGTACAGAGCCAATGGGGTTCGATGTAGCGAGGCCAAATCCCCACAACAGAAAGAAGGCAAAAAGCGTCCCACGCTAATTCAATCCACGAACGTTTAATAACTGTCTTGTCTATCACGTAAAGGCGATGCCTCAAAAAAAGAGCCCCCATGGGTCGCATGGGGGTGGAAAGTGAAAAAAGTTAGCAAGGAACTTCTTTCAAATGGGCCGATACTTTTTTGGTCATTTGGAACATATCGATCGGTTGGCTACCGATAACTTTCGATAGTTTTTGATCAGGCATGATGACCCGTTTTTCGGACGCTTTCTGAAGGTTGTACTTCTTGATGTAGTCCCACAGTTTCTTGGTGACTTCGGTTCGGGGCATCGGCCCTTTCCCGACAATCTCAGCTAATGCGTCGCTGACTTGGACCGGTCTGCTCAACGCGGATTTTTTCTTCATATCCGTTTTCTCCTTAACTTAAAGGGTGCAAAAGACAAAATGTTCCGCGCAGAACAAATGAGGGCTTGGCGCTCTTTGCCTGTTCGCGGTATCCTAAGTCTCGAGTATGCAGATTTGCCATTTTTTGAGACAAAGAGAAATCACACACATGGCTTCTTTATCCATAGACTCCGTGGAACCGGAGACGATTCTCTCCGCTATCGCTCGCGTCGAAAAGGTGCGCGATGCGTTAGCTTTGTATCCCAACCTTAAGAAACGTCTGCTTTGGATGGGGCCCCAAATTGATGGGGCGATGGATCGGTACGTACAAGTCAAAAAGTTTGCCCTCCAGGCATCTGAGGAGCAGCTGTACATCCTTGGCCTCAGTATTTCGGTCGGTCAGTTTGACCACCTCTTCCAAGGAGTTGATGGCCTCAAAAAACCCCAAGAAGCGATTGCGAAACTTGTTTCCATTCTTGTCGAAACAGAACGGTTTTACGCCCCCCTCGGAGGGCTTTTGGGGTACTATGCAATGGTGTTGCGACTCTTGCTTTCAGATGAGTCGCTTTTTGCCCCATCCTATTCCCCTCCTCCCTGCACCGATATGCGCTCTGTAACACAGGAGGTGTGGCATTGGGTGTATGAAGGGATTCGGCGGTTGCCCGAGACGGCTGAAGTGTACACTGTTGGCGGAGCTGGGGATCGATTGAGGCTTGTAGATCCGCTCACAAAAGAGCCGATGCCGGTCGCCCAATTAGAATTCTGCAGCAAACCTTTGCTTGAATGGCTTTTTCGGGATCTCCAAGCAAAGGAATACTGGTATTTCCGAACGTTTGGTCAGCATTGTTCTGTTCCTGTTGTCCTGATGACATCGGCTGAAAAGAATAATGACTTCTACATCGCGCGTATGGGGGAGAAGTTCCGTTGGTTTGGGAAGGCGAACGGTTCTGTACGTCGTATCGTTCAGTCGCTGGTTCCTCTCATTTCTTGTGATGGAAAATGGGTCTGTAGCGGGCCTGCGGAGCTCATGGCAAAGCCTGGAGGCCATGGTGTCATTTGGAAATTGGCCCAGGACCAAGGGGCTCTCCACTGGTTGAGAGAGCAGAATGTTGAGGCGCTCATTATCCGGCAGATCAACAATCCGCTTGCCGGACTGGATCATGCCCTCTCTTCGCTCTTGGGTACCGGATTGGCGCAGCAAAAAAAGTTTGGCTTTGCAGGGATTGAACGGATTCCTGGACTGGCTGAAGGGTTGTTGGTTCTCAAGATGAAGGAGCGTCAAAGCCAAGTTGAGTGCTCTATCTCCAATATCGAGTACACAAAATTTGCCAGCCTGTCGCAGGAGCACCCAGAGCTCTTAGAGGATGCAATCTGTCCTGCCAATACCAACACCCTTTTTGCCAATTTGAGGAGTATTGAAGAAGCCTTATACACGCTTCCTATCCCCGGGGTTGTGGTCAATGCGAAGACGTGTGTTGACATGGTGGAAGGGGGAGTGAGTACGAAGCGGCCGGCGGTACGGTTGGAATCGACTATGCAGAATATTGCTGATGCCATCGTGGATACCCATCCTAGGCCATATACAGGGCAGCCTCTCTCGACTTTTGTGAACCTGTACGACAGGGCCTCCTTTTTCTCTGTTACGAAAAAACTGTTTCAGCCAGGCCAAAGTGCCTTAGAAACCCCTGAAAAGTGTTTTTACGATTGGTATCTAGCCTGTACAAAACTGTTGCGAGACCACTGTCTCTTTTCCATTCCAGATCCCATGTCGCTGGATGATTTTCTCCAGAATGGCCCCTCTTCTATTCTCTTCTTTCATCCTGCCTTAGGGCCATTTTGGGAGGTAATAGCTCAGAAAGTGTCTGGAGGGCAGTTAGCTGAAGGCAGCGAATTGGAGCTTGAAATTGCTGAGATTTACCTTCGCAACCTGAAGCTGAAAGGCAGTTTGCGCATCTTGGCAGAGGCTCCCACGGGGCATCTTGATGAGCATGGTGTGCGCCACTTCTCCAATGATGTGGGCAGAGCCTTTTTGACCAATATCACAGTGGAAAATGAAGGCGTTCAACACACCTTTGCGAGTCACATGAACAGAGCGCACGATCGCGCCTTGGGGGCTACGATATGGCTTGAGGGGGCCTCTGAGGTGGTGGGCGACTCCATCCATATCCGCGGGCCATTTGAATTGAGCGTGCCTCACGGAAAGAGGGCGCGTCTGACGCAATCAGAGGATGGTGGCATCCTGGTGAACCTCGAAGAGTATCGAGGTCCTTCGTGGATGTACGACATCCAATGGGAGGATGGAAAACCTCCGATTCTCACGCCACGATTCTAAATTTATTTACTAGCAGGTTCAAAAAATGTCGGGAATTCAATCACTAAAGTCTCTTCCTTTACATTCTATTTCTGCTTATGGGATATCGACTTCAGGAGATTTCTATCGAGGCGCGGTACAATGGGGCTCTCGTCTGATTAAAGCCTTT
>JAJZPP010000109.1 GCA_021811115.1 bacterium
CTTGCCGCTCCGATGGGCCCAACTATCATCCAGGGAGAAGTCTCCATTCAGCTGCGAAAAAAATATCGTTTTGGCCGCCTCTTCAATCCACAACAGCAAAACGGTGAAATCAACAAACGGAACGGTCTGCCTTGCAGCTGGTGATAAGGCGTTTGTTACAAATGAGAATGGTCCTGCTACCGCCTACATCGGGTGGTCGAATGAATCGTCCACCATTACCAATGGAGGGCTCGTTGAAGGCAATTGCGTGCTGGTACGGGCCCATGGCAACTCACAAACTCCTACCATTACCAATGGAGGCCGTATGGTTGCCGAAAAATCCCTCACTGTTCATGCCGACAATGGGTTTTTCAACCATACAGGCTCTCTGCAGACGTCTGGGGGCAGGGTGGTTGTCGTCGGGAAAAAGATCTCTCTTGAAGAGGCAAGTCTCATTGACGCTTCTGGAATCAATGGTGGGGGAGCCATTTGCGTCGGAGGAGGATGGCAGGGCATGGACCCTGAAATTCCCAATGCCGATGAAGTTTTTGTCGCCCGAACCGCATCGATTGCTGCCGATGCCACGACACATGGGTGTGGAGGCAATATTGTCGTCTGGGCAAATGAGAAGACGACCTTCCTGGGAGGTATTTCTGCCAAAGGTCGTGGAAAAGAGGGGAATGGAGGAAAGGCGGAAGTTTCAGCTCATAACGTACTTATCTTTGATGGATCGGCTTGTCTCTCCTCAGAAGAAGGCGAACGAGGAGAGCTCCTTCTCGATCCTGTCAGTATTACCATCCAGGCTTCCAATCCAGACATTAATGGGAATGGAAGTAATCTGGATATGACCAATGTGAACCAATTGAACAATGCCACAACCACTCCTGCGGGGTTTCCCAATGCTGCCAGTATCATAACATCGGGTGCTGTGGGTGGGCTCTTGAATGGTGGGCAATCGATGACATTGGCAGCCCAAAACTTCATTACGGTCAGTAGCTCCATCACAGCAACTGGCAGCGGCAATTCCATCTTTTTTAACGCCCCAACCATCAATCTCAACCAGCCTATCCTCAGTAATACGTCGACCGCCGTAGCCATCTCTGGGGCGGCTTCAACCGTTAACGTGGGCCCGTCCGGGATCATTCAAGATGGTGCGAATGTTGCGGCTGCTGGAGCCACCGTGAACCTCTCTTCCGCCGCTTATGTCCAAGAGGTCGATATCGAAAAAAATATCACCCTGAATGGGAACGGGATCGGCAATACGGTGATCGTCTGCCCAGCTACTCTTCTGACCAACACATTTACCGCTTTTTCCGCGACCTACCACCCCTTCGTGATGGCCACAGCGGCATCTGATGTGCGGATTCAAAACATGACGATTGATGGAAACAGCCAACCATCAAATTTTCTCAACTATCGTTTCCTCGGAATTGGGTATTACAATGCCGGAGGGACCATCTCCAATGTGCGGGTGACCGGTGTACAGGATTCCTCTCCTGGTGGACCCACGCAGCATGGCCAAGCCATTTTTGGCGCTGTTGACGATGGCAATCCCTACACCATTCAGGTCCTCAATTGTACGATCGATAATTTTCAGAAGGCTGCTATCTCGATGCGTGGCCCGACACTGACCACCATCATCAACGTGCATAAAAAATATAAGCTTACGGCGGTGTCGGACACAGGCCTCGAAAGCAGTAAAGTAAAATTGAAGATACGTTCTTGAGAGATAAGCTTCCAACATGAATGTCGATTCTGTCTGCCTGGCTCACGGGCCCCAAGTCCTCTTCAAGGACGTCTCCTTTACGATCGGCCCGAAAGAGCGGTGTGGGTTGGTTGGTCGAAATGGATCTGGAAAAACGACGCTGCTCCGATTGCTCGCCTCTCAGGAGACGCCAGATAGCGGCTCGATCACCATCCCAAAAGGGTATCGGCTCGGTTACTTAGATCAGCACATCCGTTT
This sequence comes from bacterium, assembly GCA_021811115.1. Lineage (GTDB taxonomy): Bacteria > Chlamydiota > Chlamydiia > Chlamydiales > FEN-1388 > JAJZPP01. Next base: position 1,943 of record JAJZPP010000109.1, read on the forward strand.
TTCGAAGCCGACCGTCCTTGAGGAAGCGCTCCTTGGTCTGCCGGCAGAAGAGAGGGAGTCTGTCTACAAGGCTGAGCGTATTTTGTTTGGGTTGGGGTTCTCTCAAGATCAGCTGTCAACTTCCGTACAGAACCTCTCGGGAGGCTTTCACCTCAGGCTCCACCTTGCGAAAGTATTGCTCTCAGAACCAGATTGCCTCCTCCTCGACGAGCCGACCAACTACCTGGATATCCTCTCGCTTCGCTTCCTCACTCGGTTCCTCCAGAGCTGGAGAGGCGAGCTGCTTATCGTCTCACACGATCGCGAGTTTATCGATACCGCCACGACACACACGCTCGGTATCCATCGAACAGGTGTCAAAAAGGTTCGAGGGTCTACTGCCGAATACTTTTCGACTCTTTTGCTCGAAGAGCAGACGCATGAACGAACACGGCTCAATCTTGAGAAGAAGCGATCGCACATGCAGGAGTTTGTCGACCGGCTGGGCGCGAAAGCTTCCAAGGCGGCTCAGGCACAGTCTCGCCAAAAAATGATAACCAAAATTCCAGCGCTTGAGGCTCTTGCTGCCATTGAGGAGCTTGATTTCCACTTCCATGAATCTCCCTTTTTCGGTGCAACATTACTCGATGCCAAAGAGGTGACCTTTGGCTATGCGGAAGCCCCGCTCATTAAGCGGTTTTCTCTCCACATTGGCAAGGGAGAACGGATTGGGATTATTGGGAAGAATGGGTACGGAAAATCAACGCTCCTGCGTCTGTTAGCCGGCCTTGAGGCGCCTCAAACGGGGAGTGTCAGCCTCTCTCCAAACGGTTCTATCGGATACTTTGGACAGACAAACATCTTGCGACTTTCAGAAAAGCTGACCATTGAAGAGGAGATTCGACAGGCTAATCCTGCTCTTTCCTATACAGAGGTGAAGCGGATTTGTGGCCTCATGATGTTTTCTGGGTCTTTGTCGGAGAAAAAAATTGGGGTTCTCTCAGGTGGGGAGAAGAGCCGGGTGTTGCTGGGAAAGATTGTGGCCAAACCATGCAATCTCCTCCTCCTGGATGAACCGACCCACCACCTCGATATAGAATCTATCGAGGCGCTTATGGATGCCTTAGAGGCTTTTTCTGGAAGTATTGTGATTGTGACCCACAGTGAGCTCCTGTTGCGCCGGTTGGATCTGACATCCTTGATTGTCTGTCACGCTGAGAGGCAGCAGGTCTGCTTGGGCGGGTATGATCTCTTTTTGGAAAAGGGGGGATGGGAAGAGGAGGCGCCAGAACCTCCCCCAGAGCGACTCGATCGCTCGGACGTCAAACGCAAGCGCGCCGAGTTTGTGAACCAGCGGGCAGCAATGCTTCGGCCTCTTAAAAAAGAGATAGAGAGGCTCGAGACCACAATTATGGCTCTTGAAGCGGATCAGAATGCAGATTTCGAAAAAGCCTCTTGCCAGCAGATCGATATGGAAGCTATCATGCGTCGCATTGGGAAGCGAAGCCAAGAAATCGAGGCTTCCTATGCGAAGCTTTTTGAACTGGGAGAAGCGTATGAAAAGAGATGGAATTGTGAGACATAGCTTTTCTATGCTCATAGGCCTCGCTCTGCTCCCCTTCGCCACTGGAGAGGCTATTCCCACCTCGCTGTTTTGGACAAATTGCACCACAGGGTTATGGGGAAGAATCGACAGGGCGTGATGCTCTCCTTTGAGAGACCTTTCTGGAAGACGAAAGACCAATCTGGTACAGCCTATTCTAAATGGGCTTTCCTGGCCGATTATGCGTCGGGGAAAAATACTATCGGTGGGGGTGGTGTGGCTATAAAATACTACGTCACACCACGGTGTAGTCTGCTGACAGGTCCTGTCTGGTTCAATGATCGCACGTTAAACGGCAAGTGGAAGTGGTCTGTACATGTTTCGCGTCAACTACTTTGTCCGGTCGGCGTCAATTATCATGGCCGGTCGGCCCCCCTTGACATTGGGGGGGGCCTTTTGTCTAGAGAAAACTTAACTTGACGTTGCCTTCTCCCATTTCCTCCA
>JAJZPP010000110.1 GCA_021811115.1 bacterium
TTTCTTTCGGCTCTCTGCAGGCAGGCTACCTCTTTAAGAATGGCCGATTCATCAACGAGAAAAACCTGGCCTTTCTGCCGATTGAGGTCCACTACCAGAAGGGAATTGATGCTCTCAAGAATAAAGCGTGGGAAGAAGCAGAGCAGCAGTTCCGCATTGTCACGGTCAGCTTTGAAGAGGCCTCCCTGGCCATCGAAGCCCACTACTACTTAGGCGTCGCCCTCTACGAGCAAGACGAGCTGGACGTGGCCAACACGAGCTTTACAACCTATCTGCAGAAGAGCAACAGTCCGGCCCATCTGGAAGATGTCTACCGATATAAACTGGATATCGCTCAGAAACTGGCAGCAGGCCACCGTCGCCACCTCTTCGGCTACCAATCCCTCCCCAATTGGATGACAGGCAGAACGATCGCGCTGGAGATATTTGATGAGGTCTCTTCCGCCCTTCCCAACCATGATCTTGCCGCCGCCGCTCTCCTTGCAAAGGGAGAGCTCCAATATGACCGAGAGGAGTATGCTCAAGCCATTGAAACGTACCAAACGGCCATACGCAGGTTTCCAGGAGCCTCGTTTGCCTTGCGAGCGTACCAGGGCATCTCGACCTGTTACCTCGCCCAAGTGACACGGCAGCCACAGAACGTCGATGCGATGGCGCTTGCCGAAATCAATGTGAAAGAATTCCAGCGAGAGTTTCCCCAAGCCTCTGAAGGAGAAGCGCTTAAAAAGCAGTATGAGGCCATGTGTGAACTGTATGTGGCCGCCCTCTATGAGACAGGGCAGCTGTATGAACGCATGTCAGAACCCAAAGCATCTGTTCTCTACTACCATCTGGCAGTCTCGAAGCTCCCAACATCAGCTGTTGCCGATGCGTGTCGTGAACGTTTGAAGGAACTATCAACCTATGCAGAAGAGCTCCATGTTTCGTCCAATTTGTAAGGCACTGTGTATCTGCAGTATCATCCTGCTGTCAGCCTGTTCCGGATGGCGTTTGGCAAACAGCGTCTCCTCAGAACCTCGAACCGTGAGCATCCCGTACGTCCATGGCGATCCTACTGGAGAGCTTACCCGACGCGTCGTCGAGTCTGTCAACAGCCTTCCTGGGTACTCTGTGGATGAATCTGGACAGTACGTTCTGTCTATTAAATTGCTGGATGACAAAGAGGATAAGATTGGGTTCCGGTACGATCCTATCAAACTCCACCACGGCAAAAAAGATCTCATACTGAGCGAGAGCCGCACCAAAGCCCTCGTGGAGGTGCGCCTCATCGACCGATTTACCAACAAAACAGTCAGTGGCCCTGCCCACATCCTTGGCTCAGCGGACTTTGACCACCAAGAGAATACCATCAACAATGACATCAACGATTTTTCGCTCGGACAGCTCAGCGATATCGATGCCACAGAAGACGTCACCTACATCCCTCTTTACCGAGATCTTGGACAAAAAATCGGCATCTGGCTGCAAGCTCAGGGAGATCTTACTTCTTAACACTAAATTAACATTCCTCTGGCACATTCCGCGCAATTTCAGAAAACCACTGCGCAGGAGTGTGTCATGCAGCCTATTGAGACGTCTGTCGATACGTTTGTAGACCGCCTTCAACGTGGAGAATCTCTAGTTGTCACCGAAAAGGGACAATGGGGAAGACGTTGCTTGATCTCTCGCCTGGCGCGAAAAATTCTTGGGCTTTTCATTCACATTGACGACACCGTCGAAGCGGCCCAACAGCTTGGCAAGTACCTTTCAACATCGCTCGTCATTATACACAAGGGGCAGATTCAAGGACTGTGCGCTTCAAAAGCCTGGAAGGGACCAGATGTCGACCGACTTGTGAAAGGGGTGCAACAGATACTGAAAAGCCGAATGCAGAAGGAACAGGCGGTTGTAGAGAAACTATCGGCCCGCAAGGAATCCTTGGAAACAGCCATTGCCGCCGCCCAACCTTCCGGAACTCCAGCACCACATCCGGATGAAGTAACAACCACGGAAATTGTATCGCTTAAAAAATCCATCTGTAAATATGGTGTGGTGCGTCATGCGGCTGCCGATTTGGAACGAGCAAGGATCAGCTTCCACTACGCAAATCAGTCCAATACTGACCTGAAGAGTGCTGCCGAAACAAAACCAGCCTCAGGCAAGGCTGAACAGCTCCGGTGGCTTTTTGACACACTAAAGACATGGCAACGCAATCAGGCCCCATTTGTAGACTACACGGCCTCCTCACTGGCTCCCTTCACGATCGAGAAGCTCACCCGCCTCTGCCACTATCCTGAGTTTGTCAAGGCGATGCATGAAAACATCACTTTAAGCGACCTGTTCTTTGAAGCGGTCTTCCGCTCCATGGCCCCAGACTGCATTGACGCGGTCGATCTCTTCATTCTAGCCCCTTCCATCCAAAAGAAGATCGCCCACACCTTTACCGATAAGCGTATTCAGAACATCCGAACCATCCAAGCGCCTCTCCAAGTGAGCGAAGTGGGGCGAACAGCGGATGGGTTGCTCGTCAGAGACGTCAAACTCCTCTTCCACAATACCCTGCAATCCATTGTAGACCCTAGCCACAAAATCACCATTGCTGACGTCAATCCGGAGGATGTCAAAAAGGCAACAGGAGATGCTAAAAAATTGCAGGCGCTCACAGAGGCTACTCAACGAACGGTTAAAGACATTTTTGCCACGCTGGAGTTCCAGAATGACTACTTCATTGATCTTGAATGGCGCGCCACAGGGTTTGAAGTGGGCAGCAGCCTCTTTCCCGATCTAGACTTAAGCCGAGCCGACTGGTGGAAACAGCTTCCCCTCTTTGAAAAGCCGCTCACCCGAAAAGAGATAGAGGAGCGGTTTGGAGTGCCATTCCAAACAGGGAAGGCGCTCTTCATCGTCAGTGCCGCCCGGACAACACCCGACTTAAGTGCCCAAGATACTCATGCCTCTTCCATTTTGCTCGTGCCTCTCGATGACGAAGGAAAGACCTTTAACCTTATCCAATTTGGAATGTTTACCGAAACATTCCCTAATACATTTATATCAAAATTTTTACACATCTTCCGATCCCATCGAGCGGTCATTTCGTTGAGCGACCCCAACAAAGCGTATAGCAGTCGTTTCCGCACCTTCCTTCCCTTGCCAGCCCTCGACGAAAAAACCTTCGAAGGCTTTATGAATAAGCTACGAAACGACTTGATGAACACGAGAAACGGCCTTATCGTGTTCCAAGCCCAAGGTCATAACTGCGCCGAATACATTCGTGAGTGCATCCGGTTTCTCTATCCTCACTTAGGCTTAGAGCCGTTTGAGACGCCATTTGAAGAGATATCTCTCCCAAGTATCCTCATGCCGCTCATCCATGCGCGTAAAGTGTTCCCCACCAGAGGCTCGTGGAATGTGTTCCGTTTCCTCGTCTGCTGCCTCTTAGGAGCGTGGCAAACCCACTATTTCCCCGATGGGAAGGGTGGGAAAAGAGCGGTCAGTCTGCTCCGTTACCGTCCATGGCGCGCCGGCACTCTGCAACTGCCTGCAAAGCTGTTTGAAACGAAAAAATACATAGAGCAGATGATCCGAGAAGCGACTCCGGAAAACAACTCGCAACCGCGAGTCCCAATAAGCAGTACTGTGGTATCCACCTCAAAGCCATGTGGCAGCGAGATAGAACCGATCCCGGCCATCCCCGCCTACCTCCAAGCAGTACCTACAGTGGTCTCGTAGATTCAACGCAAAGATGGACCACTATAGGTCAAGAATGAGGCTAAACTTGGTTTACGGTTTCCCATTATGGCTCGCGCCTTTGTCCATCAAGACTCCGCCCTCAGGGTTACCCCAGAAAACGCTTGATTTCCTACATGTTCACTCAATGATTCACATGGCAACCTCCTTTCATGTTGCTCGTTTGTTCAGGCTTAAGCTTGGCGTACACATGATATGAAGGATTTGCCTGATACG
>JAJZPP010000111.1 GCA_021811115.1 bacterium
ACGTCTCCCGTTGGATGAACTACATCAATGACTCCCTCATCGAGACAACCGTTTCTCGCGATATTCTGCTCATGACCCAAATTAATAAGCCAGCCCTCTTACGGAGGCTCTTCCAACTCAGCTGCAGCTATTCAGCTCAAATTCTGTCATATACAAAAATGCTTGGAGAGTTACAGGAAGCGGGAAACACAACCACTTTAACCCACTATTCTGATCTCCTCGCAGGTGTGGGCCTGATTGGGAATATACAAAAATTCGCAAGCCAAAAGGTGAGGCAAAAGGGCTCGAGTCCAAAGTTTTGCGTCTACAACACTGCCTTGATGACAGCCCAGTCTGGAAAAACATACGTACAAGCTCGCCAAGATCCTTCGTTTTGGGGACGAATTGCAGAATCGGCAGTCGGAGCCCACCTCCTCAATTCTATTCGAGGTACAACGGCGGAACTGTTTTATTGGAGAGAGGGCGACAAGGAGGTTGATTTTGTCCTCCGCCAGGCAGAGAGGCTCACTGCTATTGAGGTGAAGAGTGGGATTACTCCAACCTCTCGATCAGGGATGGACACCTTCTCGAGGCACTTCCCTGTGACGCGGAAACTTCTCGTAGGAGCGCAAGGTGTTCCGCTTGCGGATTTCTTAGGCCTGACTGTGAGCGATCTACTGTAAGGGAGGTTGATAGCTTTCAACCCAGCGCACAACCTCGCCTGCCAGCCGTCTTAACTCTGGAAAGGTTACGGCAGTGGGAAGATCAGCATACTTTACCCACCGGCCAGCGAGGATCTCCTCGGAGGGAATCCGCTCTATCCCACAGACGAGAGCAGGAAAATACTGGACTTCCTTGTTGACGCGCTTCGTCCCGCGATAAAAAGAATACCGCTCCACAAAGGGCTGAGAAGAAAGCCACCTCTCAATATCAAGATTGGTCTCTTCCTTTAACTCTCGTTCCGCCGTCTCTTGGGGCGTTTCGGAAAGTTCGGGATGCCCCTTTGGCAGGTGCCAAGAAGAGGATCGCTGTTGTACCACTAGGGCATACAGCTCCCCCTCTCGCATGGCAAGAGGGACTACCCCATACGAACGCTCGTTGATTTCATGCCGCATAGGGAGCCAAGACAATGGTTGCGTTATGGCCTCCAAAGCCAAATGAATTGGATATGGCGATACGTATGGAGTGGTGATACGGTTCTGTGGGCACAATGAACGGCATGCTTTCAGGATCATCAAGGTTGATTGTTGGGTGGATTATCCCTGTTCGAATCGCCTGAATCGTAGCGATCGCCTCAAGCCCACCAGCAGCACCCAGCGCATGGCCAATCATCGATTTGGTCGCATTGAGAATGATCGCTGAGGGGTTTTTGAAAACCTTTTCCAACGCATGAATCTCCGCCATATCTCCAACAGGCGTCGACGTCGCATGGGGATTAATATAATCAACTTGATCGTGGGAGACCCCAGCATCTTTCAAGGCGCGATCAATGCACAGAGCCACTCCAAGACCATCCGGACGAGGCTCTGTCATGTGGTACGCATCACAGCTGAGTGCCCCTCCAAGATACTCTGCCAGGATAGGAGCCCCTCTCCTTTGAGCCGACTCTAGGCTCTCGAGAACAAGAACCCCAGCCCCTTCCGCCATCACAAATCCATCGCGCCCTTTATCCCATGGTCGCGACGCTTTATGCGGCTCGTCATTGCGTTCTGAGAGCGCTTTCATCAAGGAAAAGCCTGATATGCCCAGCGGATTCAGCGGCGCCTCGACGCCCCCACACACCATCAAGTCAGCATCGCCCGCTATAATGTGGTTTGCCGCCGCAATGATCGAGTAGTTGCTCGTGGCACACGCCGTCGAAATAGAGTAGTTCGGCCCCATAAACCCAAGGTCTTGGGCCAGAAGAGCGCCACCCATATCCGTCAGAATAAATGGAATGAGAAAGGGAGTGACTCGGCGAGGCCCTTTTTGCGCAAACGAAAGGGCATTCTCGAAGAATGTGGACATGCCTCCGATTCCCGATCCGATAATGACGCCAGCACGCTGTCGATCCATCCCATCCCCTGTCAGAGGAATGCCGGCTGAGAGGAGCGCTCGCTTACCAGCCCAGATGGCAAAGGTAATGAACCGGTCGGCTCTCCGAGCCAATTTCTTTTCCACAAGCTCGCCAGGATCAAAATCCAAAACAGCCCCAGCGATACGGGTGGGGAACTCTTCTGGAGGAAGATTGGGAAGGAGAGAAATCCCGCTCTCCCCTTTCAAAAGCCTTTGGTAAAACGTATCAGGGTCATTGCCAAGACACGAGACAATCCCCATTCCGGTAACAACAACTCGCTTCTGTCCCATCATTCTTCCTTCCCATAGTTTACAGGAACCGATACGATTTTTCCCTCTTTCCACAGTTCTTCGAGGGCATAGTAATCTCTAAGTTCTGGGGTAAAAATGTGTACCATGAAACTCATATAGTCAAGGACAACCCACTCTCCTTGAGTCTCCCCTTCTCGGTGGAGCGGCACCAACCCCTCTTTCTTCAACCTCTCAGCCACATAGTCGCCAATAGCCGATACATGGCGTGGCACATGCCCTTCCGCAATGATGAAGTAGTCTGTCATCGTGCATACGTCTCGAACATCGAGGACGATAAAATTCTCTCCCTTCTTATCCACAATCGCCTGTACAGCGTGTTGAATAGGTAACGGGGTTCGCTTTGTCATACCACTCCGTAGAGGCGGTTTTCACGTATATATCTCACGACACGAGGAGGAACGAGGTGTTCGACATACTTTCCTCTTGCAAGCCGCTCTCTCACATCAGTCGATGAGATATCCAACAACCCTGTGTCGGCCCATCCCTCACGTATAAGAGGATCCTCCACCACACACGCTCCTCGAGCGGCCACAAGCGGTTGAACGAGACGGAAGAGCTCATCAACCTCTTTCCACTCATGCAGGGTATTTATGATATCAGCTCCAAGGAGCAAAAATCGACTAGCATTTCCAAAGATCGGATAGGTTTCGATGAGACTGCGTACGGTATCGATCGTGTAGGAGGCTCCTTCACGAAAACTCTCAACATCCAAGACAACGCATCCTGGAATACGTGTAAAGGCTAATTCTGCCATTCGGAATCGATGGAATGGGGAGCAGTGGGATGGCTTTAAGGGGTTTTGAAAGGCAGGAACAATCCACACCTCATCAAGCTGGTACCGCTCCTGCAATGAGACAACCAAGTGTATATGACCGTGATGAGGAGGATCAAAAGTTCCCCCAAAAAATCCGATGCGGCGCTTCGTGAGCACCTCTTCAGTGATATTCATTCTATCCTCCTCCATCCCTTCAAACGAGCCAGTCTTGCCAGTCGTCTATCAGGACATACCACGATGGCTTCATCAGCCTCAAGCAAAAGGGGCACATCAAGAAACGAATCGCTCATGGCCACAAGGAATTGTAGACCCATTTGGCGCACATAGTCGGCCTTCTCCTTCCCCGATACAATACGGCCAATGCGGGAAAATTGCCCTTTTGAATCGAGCTGATATTGGGTTGCAAACCACTCTTGCGCACCAACCGCCTGCGCCACTCTCCGAACAAGAAAGTCTGGCGATGAGGAAAAAAGACCCACTATAGCCCCGTGGCGCTGCCGTGCCTTAACCTCTTGAACGACCGCTTCACGAAACAATGCAGGTAATGATGCGGCCAAAAAACGATCCGCAGCCTCCTCGATAACACCTCCACTCTTCCCTTTAAATAACAGGGCAAAGAGGGATCTGTGCAACCAGCTGACAGAACACAGTCCAAAGGTATGCAATCCATAGATCACCCCTGCAAGGAGTGCCTCGGGGAGGGAGATGAGCTTATTTTGACAGAGAAATCTCCCCGCCTCGTAACTGAGCCTCTGAGTG
>JAJZPP010000112.1 GCA_021811115.1 bacterium
CTGAAGTGCTTGGGATTATCGTGAACAAGCGGTTTGGGTTTACGGTGGGACAGGTGATTTTTGTCTGCAACATTGTTGTTTTTGGCGCGGCTGGCCTTGTGTTCCAAACATGGCATACGCCCCTCATGTCCCTGATTGCTTACATTGTTGTGGCAAAAACACTCGATTTTGTGCTTGTGGGCCTTGATGAGACCAAATCGGTCTTGGTTATCTCATCAAAGGACAAAGAGATTGAGAAGGCGGTGATGCATAAGCTTGGCATCGGGCTCACGGTGATGTATGGGCGGGGAGGCTTTTCTGGTGAGTCGCGAGAGATCCTCTACATTATTACAGAGCGACTTCGGCTCGCCGAATTGAAAGATCTGATCTATGCTATTGATCCGGCGGCTTTTATCGCGATTGAATCGCTCCACGAAGTCTCTTCGGGCCACCATCGGGGCAAGCCGGTGCGCCATATGCGGTCTCATAAGGGGCCATAATACTCTCGACGTTGTATAACGTTTAAGATAGTCACTCCCGCGCAATGGCGGGAGCTTTGTGGAAGGTGACGATTAGGGACAGATTGGGGCGCCCGGTTTGATCTTACCTCTGATAAAAGGAGTATAGGCTGCTATGCCGAGTACAAAAACCACCGTGGCCACTGCTACGATGTTACCGATGATTGGTGTGGCGAAGAACAGGTAGGTGTTCGCAGAATCTTGTGTGTCTTTTTTCGCCTTGCCGGTCATTGACTGAGCGCGGTGTCTTTGTATGAGGGCGCAAGGAAGGTAAACGATAGTTGAAACTCCGGGAATAATGGCGGCTGTTAGCGTGGCTATCCATTTCATGATGGCGAATGCTTTCATCGCCGCGGCATATACCCGGCTACTCGTCCGTGATGGCTTCACTTCTGATTTTTTCACAAAAATAACATCTTTTTGTGAAGAAAAGCAAGCTCGACTGTCGGTCTCTTTTTTCATTGGCATTGCTTATCGCCTTTTCTTGTTGACAGATTTCGTTGCGGTTACATCGCTCGTCCGTTTCGTGTTCCGGGTCGTGGGTTTCTTTGCTGTCTTTTTCTTTGGAGATGGTGTCTTTTTTGGAGTCGGCTGTGCTTCCATCTCAATCCCAAAGATCGAGGCCAGTTCGCTCTCTTCGATACCGCCCTCTTGTGGTTGTGAAAGCGGACTGATCGTTTCGGCAGAGGCAATCAGATCGGTAGGTTCCACATGGCGCAGAACAAAGAGGTTTTCAGGTTTCCCATCCAGCAAGGCCCCAACACCATATAACGTGGCAGCGATGTGCTTGCACATACCCGCATGGTCGGGACAAGAGCAACTCATCTTGATTTCCTTTGGTTTTGGAAAGAGACCATTCTCGTTTTCGGTCAATATTTCCATCACAGCCTTGGAGAATTTCCCCTGGAGCAGTTCGATGACGGAATCGATTTTGCCACCACACGTCTTGACCAACTGTTGCCATTTATCCAATTCCATCGGCTGAATACAGATCTCTACATGGTAGAGAGAGGAACCCATCACCTGTGCCTTGATGGTTCCCTTCTCAATCTGTAAATCAATGACCGACCCATTCCGCACATAGGTTCGACCTCGGGGCAGACGGTTCTCATAATCGCTATACGACTCGAGGTTCTCGCACCACGCCTTCCCCCAAAAGGTTTTAGCGATGGTCCTTCCTTCAATGGCAATAGGTTGAAGAGTGGTCCCCTTCTTCTTGAGTGACTGGGCGTGTTTCTCGGCTTTTCGTTTCCGTTCTGCCACAGAAACATATGGTTGCCATTGCGAGTAACGGCTCCTATACCCCATTTTATCCTCCTTCTAAGGCTTTGTGGATATCAAGTGTGACAACTGCGAGTAATTCTTCATTGGAAAGCTCGGTCAAGGAGAGCTCATTCTCCCCCTGGAGCAACTCGTGGGACAGCTTTCTCTTCGATTCAATGAGTTCATTAATCTTTTCTTCAATGGTTCCACGGCAGGTAAATTTGTGGACCAGAACCGATTTGTGTTGCCCAATACGGTACGCTCGATCGGTCGCTTGGTTTTCCACGGCAGGATTCCACCATCGGTCAAAGTGAATGACGTGAGAAGCGTGCGTCAAGGTCAATCCGGTCCCGCCCGCCTTCAACGAAAGCACGAAGAATGGAGGGCCCCGCTCATCCTGAAATTGCTGTACAAGTTGGGTACGCTTATGGATGGCTGTATCCCCATGTAGCTCCAGCCCAGCCCTTCCGAAGATAGAGGTGAGAAAGGAAGAAAGAGCGGGAATAATCTCGCGAAATTGAGTAAAAATGAGGACTTTTTCCTGCTTTGCAGCGATCTCTTCGCAAATCTCCTGAAGCCGCTGAAATTTACCACTCGTGGGTGGTGCGTACGCCCCATAGCCAAGCCATTGGTCAGGATGGTTGCAGATCTGTTTTAAGCGCAGTATGGAGGCGAGCACCAGGCCGCGACGCTTGGTTCTATCGACGGTCTCCAATTGTTTCGCCAGTTCGCTGATAGCCTGCTGGTAGAGCGTAACCTGCTCTTTACTGAGGAAGCAGAATGTCTGTACCTCCTGTTTGTCAGGCAGGTCAGAGATGATCCGCTTATCCGATTTCAGACGGCGCAAGATGTACGGTTGGGTGAGGGAGCGAAGGGATGCAATAAAGCGGGTGTACATTTCAGGATTTTTGGTCTCTTTGAGGTAGGAGGAGAACTGTTTACTGCTTCCAAGTAATCCTGGCGACGTGAAGTCGAAGAGTGACCACAGGTCTCCTAACCTATTTTCAACCGGGGTTCCTGTGAGGGTAAGACGCACTTGTGCCTTCAGCGTCTTGACGCCTTGTGTCTGCTTGGTGGAGGGGTTTTTGATCATCTGGGCTTCGTCCAAGATGACAAGATCCCATTCTACCTCCTTCATCCAGCTGGAGCGTTGGAGAAACCCGTACGTAGTGATAACGAGGTCGACACCCCCCTGAGGCATCTGTCCATACGCTTCTGACGAGCCGTGTTCGATGTGGACGGTAAGCGAGGGGGCGAACCGTGTTTGTTCCGCTTGCCAGTTTCCGAGGAGTGAGGCGGGAACGACGAGGAGGTGAGGTGTTTTATGGCCCAGATGGTGTTTTACGAAGAGGAGGAGGGCGAGCACCTGGATGGTTTTGCCAAGCCCCATGTCATCAGCAAGGCATCCCCCAAGTTTGAGCTGGTAGAGGGTGAGTAACCAGGAGACACCTGCGAGCTGGTAGGGGCGGAGTGTTCCCTTCAGGTGAGTCTGGAGAACCGTTTTCATTGCCCCATCAGGTGAGTTTTGTGGAGAACGTAGCTCGTCGAGAACAGTCTTCAGCCACTCTCCGGGGGCAATAGAACTCCATTCTCGTATGGTTTCTCCCTGTTCTTCCAAAAGGGAGGATGTGCCGGACAAAAGACGCAGCGCCTCAGTCATAGATAGGCCATCCCGTCGTGCGCGCTGCAGCGATTCCCAGTGAGAGAGCACTGAGGAGAGTTTTTCGGGGTCAACCTCGACCCACTGTCCCTTGACTTTGATGAGGGGACTGGACGCAGTGAGGAGCTCGTTCCACTCTTGGGCACCCAACTCTTCTCCGTTCGTCAGCGCCACCCTCATATTACAATCCAGAAGCCCTTGGAGGCCCACGAGGGACTGATTGGTGTTGCCAACAGTAATAGAGACCTGTGGTCGTGGCGGTTTTTGGGGATTCCACCAGTTGGGAACGCGAACCATGATGCCAGACTCTTCCAAAAGCGGGATCTCTTTCAAAAAGTGGTGCGCCTCTTTTGCTGACCAGGCTACAGGTTGAAAAATGACACCAGAGTCAACAAGTTTTTTTATAAGCTGGCTTTTTTGAGCCGCCGTTTGAATAGGAAGCAAGAGGGCCAAAAGAC
>JAJZPP010000113.1 GCA_021811115.1 bacterium
ATACCCATGATAAAAAATTTTCCCTGGCCAAAAAAAACATTGAGGATTAGGCTTCCTCATATCAAGCTTTTTGTAACCAGAAGGTTGTGCATGACAAAATGGATTCTGCTTGCTCTTATGGCTCTAGGCCATTTCAGTGACCTATCAGCAAAAGAAAGAAAGGCCTCGTTACACGCGCTTATTATCTGTGATACCTCTCCAAGCCAGTTGAAAACATCGTACGCAAACGATTCGCAACGGTTAAAACAAACCTTAGAGACCGTTGCCTTTCATACGAAACTCCGGCTTCAATTGAAGGAATGTTCGCTGAAGAGATGTTCCCCAAAGCTGTTGCGAACGTGGATCCAAAATCTTCCTTATGCTTCTCGTGATATTGCTTTCGTTTACTATGTTGGACGGCCAACCTACATCGGTAATAATGAATGGCCATCGCTTGCCTTCTCGAAAAGCCATTGTGGGGGAGGATCAAAAGTTTCAAGCTATGATGAAAAGATGATCTTACCTTGGCGTACGCCATCACTAAAACCTTCGGAGTACCCTTTGTGATACCCGTCACCATGTCCTTGATTGTACCCTTGGGTATAGCCTACATTGTGCCCTCTGCTATATCCCACATCATATCCATCATCACGCGCATCCTTACGTACCCGAAACAAGCACTCTCCAATTGCGAGCGGTTTTGCAAAGAGGATCTGTTTTGTGACTGAGTGGATGAGGACATAGGAACACGAGCTCAACTCCTCTTTATTCGAGGCATTTTCAAAAGGAATGTTTGGGAAGGTATTTCTTGGATAGAGATCAATAACGGTTCCAAGCTCCCATTTCTCAGGCAAGGATTCAAACGATTCAGGAACCAACCTCACATTGTTCCACCATTCCCGAAAACTCCTCGATCTCTTCGTTAGGTTAATCACTTCCCAGCACGTATTATCGGACAAGACATAGTAACTACGATTTTTGAAAGACAGCTTTGTGGCAAGTGTTGAAACCTTTTCAGGAGGCATGGCTTGAGTAACGGAACAGACAAAAGTAAGGGCAAAAAGAATGACTAAACATTTCTTCATAACAAATCTCCAGACTTAAGGGCCTGAAAGAACGTACCTTTTGGTGGCAAAAATTTCAAGAACATACGATACTGATAGGCAAACGCTAAAAGAAGTTTTTTGTGCAACCAAAGATTTACAAACGCTCGGACCATCCCATCCGAAATGAACATGTCGATAGCCACGCTCTCTCCGCTATAACACGACTTCAACAAGAAGGGCACACCGCCTACCTCGTTGGGGGCGGCGTACGCGATTTGCTCGTCGGACTTAGGCCAAAAGATTTTGACATCTCTACGTCGGCCCGCCCGGAAGAGATGAAGAAAATTTTTGGAAGACAGTGTCTCCTCATCGGCCGGCGCTTCCGTCTCGCCCACCTCCGGTATGGCAGTACCATCATCGAGGCAGCCACATTTCGGGCAGGCGACCCAACCCTCTCTTCGCTCATCGTTCGAGATAACCGCTGGGGATCAGAAGAAGAGGATGTGCTCAGACGCGATTTTACCATGAACGCCCTCTTCTACGATCCTTCTGAAGAGCAGATTCTCGACTATGTTGGTGGCGTCGAAGACATCCACAAAAGGCTCTTACGCACTATTGGGAATGCTGAAATTCGATTTAAGCAAGATCCAGTACGCATGATCCGGCTCCTCAAGTTTCAGGCCCGTTTTGGCTTTTGCTGCTGTGAAACAGCTCTCGCCGCCATGAAGCGGTGCCGCTATGAGATTCTCAAAAGTGCCGAGGCACGTATTCTGGAAGAGATGCTGAAAATGCTCGAATCTGGAAAGGCAAGCCCATTCTTCCGATTACTCTCAGACCATGGGTTCATGGAGCTACTCTTCCCCTGTTTCCACCACTTCTTCACCTCTGGTAAAGAGGTTGCTACTGCCTTTTTAGAGGCTGTTGACGACGCCAATGCCACACCACAAGGCAAACTCTCTCGTCCACTGCTCCTCGCAGCCCTTATCTTCCCCATCTTAGAACAAGAGATCGTGACACTGACACAGGACCGTCAGACCACTTTGTCAATCAGAGAGATTACTCACCTAACCGAAACACTGCTCCACGGCATCAGCACATCCTCGTTCGTCCACTTCCCAAAGAAGCTCTTACAATCTATCTTCCTCATCCTTGTGAACCAATTCCGTCTCACTCCACAAGGAGGAGCGCCCAGGCTCACCTCCCGATTTCACTCACCCATCGATTTTCAGGAAGCGCTCTCATTCCTGAGACTGCGAACCCTCGTTACGCCCTCGCTCTCGTCTCTTTTTGAGCAGTGGGAATCTGTTGCCGCCAATCCGCCCTCGTAAGGAGAATCCGATCGTGGAAAGAATTGCCATTATTGCTGGGGAATCCAGTGGTGATGCCATAGGCAACGCCCTTGTGACCCACCTTCGAAGCATGCGGCCCAACCTTCAATATTTTGGGATAGCCGGTCCTCTCATGCGCTCTGTGGGAGTAACCCCCTGGTTTCCTACAGAAAAGCTCAGTATCATGGGGTTTACCGACGTTCTGAAAAAAGCCTTCAGCCTTCACGCCATCCTTAGAAAAACGGTCCACCACATCCTCCAGAGCGATGTGAAAGCGGTCGTGACAATCGATCAACCCTCCTTTAGCATTGCCCTTGCCAAACGGCTCAAGGCGGCTGGATACGCTGGGAAAATGATCCAAATCGTCGCCCCATCCGTCTGGGCATATAACCCAAAGCGAACAGAGACGGTTGCCTCCTCTTTTGACCTCTTGCTCCTCCTCTACCGGTTCGAACTGGATTATTTCACAGGAAAACTCCCTTGCGAATGGGTAGGCCATCCGCTCATTCAATCCATTCCAAAACCTAGTCAAGAAGAAAAAACTACCTTGGCACTCTTCCCAGGAAGCCGTCCAGGCGAGATTAAGCAAAATCTTCCACTACAACTGGCGGCCGCATCCACTATTCTCAAACAGTTTCCACAGCTGGCTGTGGGTATATCTGTCGCAGATGGGCTCTCAGAATCGACTCGACACTTTATCGAAAAAACGGCATCCAAATCCCTCGACACATACACCTTGGCCCCTTATGAAGAAAGATATGCGCTCATGCAGCGGGCTAAAGCGGCGCTCACCAAGTCAGGAACCGTGACACTGGAACTAGCGCTTCTCAACGTCCCATTTGTCTGCTGTTATAAAGTAGGAAAACTCACCGAACTATACGCACGATACATTCTCAAGATTCCTCCCATCTCCTTTGCCCTTCCCAATATTTTGGCAAGGCGGTCGATATTCCCAGAGTGCATCATCCCGCCAGTCTCTTCAGAAGACCTTGTGCGAGCGATTACGCCATTTTTGTCAGGAGAAAGAAAGCTTCCCGATCTGGCATGCCTTAAGGAGCAAATCGATCCGGAGGAACAGCCTGGAGCCCGTATGGCAACTGCGGTATGCCAAAGTATGGGATGGCTCCCATGAAACCTCCCGCTCGCCGATGGTGGCATAGACCTCTCGCCTTTGTGCTCCGGTGGCTTTTGGCCGCATATATGAAAACCTGGCGTGTGACTTTCGTTGGGAAAGAGGAAGTTGAAGAATACCTTCGAACCTCTCCTCTTGGGGCGGTTTTCCTCATTTGGCATGATAGCCTCTTCATGGTCCCACTCCTCCAATTTGCGGTGCGCCTCCAACCCATGCACATCCTCATTAGCAACAGCAGGGATGGAGATATCGCGTCAGAATTGGCAATGCAGTACCCCAACACGCATGTGTTGCGCGTCAGGCACTTGGCCCGCGCCCATGCGCTGGCAGAGAGCTGTCGCCTCCTTCAATCGAGAAAGAGCCTGATCATCACTCCGGATGGGGATC
>JAJZPP010000114.1 GCA_021811115.1 bacterium
CATGCCTACATACCTATGTAAGCCATGGTATACAAAGTTTAATCTGCAAAAAAATACATGCCATCTATTCAAGGGATTTAAGGGATGTTGTACTAGTGTCACGGAAGGCCGAGGCTCTCGTGTGAAAATTTACCTCAACGATCGTGTTTCCGTCTTCCATAGACCGCATCCACAAAAGGAAACAGACAAAGGTGCGTTAGTCTCGGTTCGTCGATTTTTAGAGGAGGCAGGAGTAAAGCCATGAAATACAAAGGATATAACGGACAGGTCACCTACGACGAGGAAGCCAAGCTCTTCCATGGAGAAGTCGTTGGATTAAGAGATGTGATCACTTTTCAAGGTACCTCTGTGGCTGAACTAGAACAAGCCTTCAAAGACTCTGTTGATGAGTATCTCGATTATTGCAAAGAGCTCGGAAGAGCCCCAGAAAAACCTTTTTCGGGAAAACTCATCTTGCGCTTATCTCCTGAAATGCATGAAAGAGCTACTTACCAAGCAAAGTGCGATGGCGTAAGTCTTAACGCATGGCTGAAACAGGGAATTCAACAACTACTCGCATCACCGGCGAAGCACAAACCAACCTACAGAAAACACGCTTAACAAACATCATTTTACAGAAATGGAATAGCTGGAGGGCTTCTGTTAAAGACGGAAGACCGGCCATTGGGTTCGATAAGAAGGTTGCATTCGAGGCGAATGCCATACGTTTTGGGGATGTAGATCCCGGGTTCGATCGAGTAGCACGTATCGGGGCTGATCACGCGCGTATCGCGAGTTTCAAAGTTGTCAAAATTGGGCCCAGGGCCATGGACCGACGTGAAAATATTATGGCCTGTTCGATGGCTAAAACACTTGCCAAACCCATACGCATTGATGACTGTCCGGCACACATCGTCGACCTCTGCCCCAGTTATGGAGCAGCTGGCTTCAAGGCATGTTTCGACAAATTTTATGGTTACCTCTTGCGCTTGATGGGTGACCTGATACACCTTTTGGAGCATATCGGGGACCTTTTTTCCAGTGTAAAACACCTGCGTGAAGTCAGCATACGGCGCGTTTGGTGAAGCAAACTTTCCCCACGCATCGATGAGAACGACCATATTGGGGCCAATGCGATGGGACTGCGGAATGTGGTGTGGCTCGGCAGTATGGGGACCCGCTGCGACGATTGGGGGAGAATCGAAGGAGAGCCCTTGTTCGACCATCTCTTTGATGAGCCGTTCTTGGAGCATGATCTCGGTTGGTTCTCGCTTGTGAGAAAGTTCGTGCGTGAGCCAGCTCCAGCTGGCTTTCAAGGCGGATTCCAGTGCGGCAGCGGTCTCGCGGTAGGTCGTTTTTTGGTGGGAGGAGAGTTGCCCGACAAGGGGGCCAATGAGAGGCCAGGAGCTTACCACCTGGATGGATTTTCTTTCGAGCCACTCCTTGGTGCTCGCGTCGAGGAGGGACTGTGAGGGCAGAAGTTCTGTCGTCCAGTATTCCATGGCGATGGTCTGTCCCCATTTGACAACAGAAAAGAGCTCTGATTCGAGTTCTTGCCAGGAAGAGTAGAGGACCGTTTTCCCCGGAAGACCCCCGGCGTGGGCTTCGTCTACCGCATGAACAATTTTCACCGGCTCTCCCTTCGATGGCACCCAAAAGAAAAACCGGCGCGTCAATGGAGTAGAAAAAGAAGGATCGAGCAACCTCAAGCCAAGCTGGTTTCTTCCACGGTAATCGTAGAGGAGCCACCCGGCCAGTTGAGGGTGCTCCGCGAGGGCAGCACGAATGTGAGAGAGGATTTGCTGATTCATACGTCGTATGTTCTCCTTCTTATACCCATATCAGTTCTCATTTTGGGATACAACTATTTTGTGCCAAAGTGCTGTTATAGGTACGCCAACGAAAGAGGATCCAAACGGAACAGTTTTGTCTCCTGTATATAACACGATCCCTTTATGGAATCGATCTCCTACATGGTTCTGAAGAGATTGCAGTCCTTTTAAATCCTCTTTGCGTATAACGTCGGCCAGCTTTATCTCAATGGCGCATATTTTGCCCGAGGGAGATTCCATCACAATATCGACTTCTGTTTGGTCCTGGGTACGATAGTGGTATAACGAGACAGGTTCCTGGGACCATGTGGCTTGTTTGACCAGTTCCATGACGACGAAGTTTTCAAACAGGTGGCCAAAGGCGTTGGGAGTGGTGAGGATTCGTTCCTCGTTGTAGGTAAGAGTGCTCACAAGGAGGGCTGTATCACTAAAATATGCTTTTGGGGCCTTGGCAAGGCGCTTATCTCCATTTTTGCTCCACGAGGGAAGCATAACAATAAGAAAGAGATTTTTGAGAAGCTCGGTGTACCGCCTCAGCGTTGCTTCAGAGGCGTGCGTCATAGCAACAAGGCTACTGATGTTGAAAGGAGAGCCTACTCGATGCGCAATGCCATAAAGAAGAGCTGGTAATTGCGAGAAGTGTTCGATTTTGGCAAGGTCGGAGATGTCTTTTCGTAATACGTTGAAGAGGTAGTCGTTGCACCACTCATTTCTTTCGATCGTTGATGATGGGAGAAGGGCGGGAGGAAACCCGCCAACTACAATTTTTTGCAATAGTTCTTGCCGAGTTATCGTCGGGTAAGATGGGAAAAATGGCGTGGCAGAAAAGAGGTGGGGGATGAATGTCTCTCTCACGCCGAGCAATTCCCCCTGTGACAGCGGCCACAGGTTGCATATGCCAATTCTGCCAGCCAGGCTATCTCCTAATTTTGGAGAGAGGAGCGGGTTGGCCGATCCTGTGAGGAGGTATCGTCCTGGAATTCTGTTTTCATCAACGTCAACTTTAATGGGCAAAAAGAGCTCTGGCGTTCTCTGGACCTCGTCGATAATGACCGGCTTCTTTTGCTCCCGAACAAACCCGACAGGGTCGAAGTTGATGGCGGTGAGCGTATTCATGTTGTCGCAAGAGATATATTCTCTATTTGAGGATTGGGAAAGGCTCTTGACCAGGGTTGTTTTCCCGCATTGTCGGGGGCCGATGAGGAGCATTACGGGAACTGATTGCATGCGTCTTTCTACGACACTTCGAATAAACCGTTCGTACATTTTCGGAAAATCCTTCGTTTGCTGACGAAAATTCCGTCATACCACGAAAGCCGGTCTTTTTGCAAGATATTGCACGTGGATCAAAAAAAGGCCTTGCGGAGGGGCGCCCTGTTCTGCAAGCGATCGATCTCGTGAAGCCATTACAGTCTCTATGTCCTCTATGGATCTTCGGCCGCTTGCCACAGCCATAATCATACCGACGATGTTTCGAACCATTTTATACAGAAAACCATTTCCCTCGAATTCAAACCGGATCCCCCCCTCACGGTCCTTCACATCGAGACGATAGATGGTGCGTACAGAGGTCTTCGGACCATTCCCAACGCCCGGAGAGTTGGAGAATGCCTTGAAATCATGCGTCCCAATAAATTTCTTTGTAGCTTCGCTGAGAAGATCACGATCGACTTTTCTGCGGTAGTGCCATGCGTACAGCCTATCGAAGGGCATCATAATGGGGTCGAGGATCGCATGGTAATGGTACTCTTTTTTAGTAGCCGATCGTTGCGCATGGAATCCTGTGGGGGCAATCTCTACTGAGAGGATGCGAATGGTGTGAGGCAATACGCCGTTGAGAGCTCGTAACAGAGTGGATGGTTCCCAAAAAGGAGCCAGGTGAAAATGGGCCACTTGGCCCTTCGCATGCACTCCAGCATCTGTTCTGCCAGCTCCAATAACTCGAGCATCCTCTTGGGTGATACGCAAAAGGGCTTGCTCGATTGTCCCTTGAATGGTGACGAACCCATGTTGGATTTGCCAGCCTGCAAAATCGGTACCATCG
>JAJZPP010000115.1 GCA_021811115.1 bacterium
TCTGGCGCCAGATGAGAAGAATGGGCGGTACACAACCAGATCGGAAAAACGCATCCTGGAGTTTGTCACGGAGACAGTACCCTCTTTACAGAAGAGGGTGGAGTGGCATCTGTCCGATGGTATGAAACGGTGTTTTTGTTACGATACTTCCACCATTGTCCTCAAGATATCCCAAGGGGATCAGCCGGGGCTAGTTCGGTGCCGTCTTAAGGTGGATGGCCCATTAGCAGGCCTTGATGTCAGCCGTCTTCTGGAAGCGGCCCGCTTTCATCGTTCCTATATTGAAATGGGCAAGGGCGAGAAGGGAGTGTACGCGAAAAAGCTGCTCATCTTGCCGCCAGAGGAGATCGAGGCGCTCGCCATGCTGGTGGAGGATTTTTCCATTCCATCCTTTAAAGGGACCGAATGGATGCTGCCTCTGTGGAGTATCATCGGCATTGAGGAAGGCAGGACCTGCAGTACTCAGTTTACCATCGAGTGCACCCCGCAGATGAGGGCACTCCAGAAGAGCCTTGCGGATCACAGAGTGGTCGATTCTGTGCCGATGCCGGCGACACTCACCACCCGTCTCCATCCGTATCAACACGAGGGTGTGCGCTGGTTGCGACGGCTTCGTGAATTTGGTCTTGGGGGGATTTTGGCCGATGATATGGGGCTTGGGAAGACCATTCAGGCCATCTGTGCCCTGCTTGATATTCACGGCATGAAGAAAAAGACAGCCCCTTCGCTCATTGTCTGTCCCACATCCTTGGTCGATAACTGGAAGGAAGAGCTGTCCCGTTTTGCCCCATCGCTCAAAGTGGTCGCCTTTGTGGGTGCCCCGGGAGAGCGACGCAAGCTTTTGGCGAACACGAGCAGTATCGATGTGTTTGTCACATCGTACGGCCTCATCCAACGGGATCTTGAGGAGTTTGAGAAGATCCCATTCTCCTATGTGATGCTGGATGAGGCACAGGCGATTAAGAATCGAGAGACCAGAAACGCGCAGTCAGTCAAACAGCTCAAGGCAGACTACCGGCTGGTGCTCACTGGAACACCTGTAGAAAACTCCCTGGAAGACTTGTGGAGCCTCTTTGACTTTTTGATGCCCGGGTTCCTGGGCACCCACGATCGGTTTTTACAAACATATATCCGAACCCACCGCGAGGGGGAAAAGGCGTTTGAATTCTTGAAGCGCCGTATCGCCCCATTTGTGCTCCGTCGTATGAAACAGGATGTGCTCGAAGACTTGCCACCCATTTCTCACATTGTCTACCATTGTTACCTCCACGACGAGCAGCAGGAGATTTATCAAGTTGCGGCGAAGAGGGCCAGAGAAGAACTGGTGAGCCTTGTGGAGCGGGAAGGGTTTGAAAAGGCCCGCATCCATGTGTTGGCTACTTTGACGCGGTTGAAACAGATCTGTTGTCACCCAACGTTGGTTCACAAGGAGGCGACAGCCCGTTCTGCCAAGTATGAGATGCTTCAGGAACTGCTTGACGGGTTGATTGAGAATGGCCATAAAACCGTGCTCTTCAGTCAGTACACAACCATGTTGGGGATTATCAAGGCGGACTTGGAGCAGAAAAACATTCCACACCTGTATTTGGATGGGGCGACCAAGAATCGGCTCTCTTTGGTTCGCAAGTTCAATGATGATGGGACCATTCCCATTTTCCTCGTCTCCTTGCGCGCTGGAGGCAATGGCTTAAACCTGGTTGGTGCTGATAGCGTGATCCATTACGACATGTGGTGGAATCCGGCGGTTGAGGCGCAGGCCACAGACAGGGTGTGGCGGATGGGGCAGGAGAAGAAAGTCTCTTCCTACAAGCTCATCACGAAGAACACGATTGAGGAGAAGATCGTTGATTTGCAAGACCGGAAGAGGGATCTGATTTCAAACCTGGTCGAGTCGGATGAAGATATGCTCTCCAAATTAACGTGGGAGGATGTCCTTGGGTTATTGAAGACGTAAGGCGTCGCGAAGATATAATCGGTTCATGGGAAAAATTGGGGGCTGGGTTCCGTAAGAGAGCTCTCCTCTGATCATTACGTCTTCATTACACCCCATCAGCAAAACTCACCGGCCAAGCAAATAGTAATAATTTGAGAAGCGCAAGGAATTGCACTCTGTATTCGAAAGAAACCTGGATCCAACACGCATCCTTCGAGATCTTTCCGTCGATAGAGGAACGCCGATCCTACCTCACAAAACGCTCCTTTTTTTTGACGAAATCCAGGCCAAAAATCTCACTTTCCGAAAGGAGCTCTTTCGAAAAAATTCAATCAATCCCTCTCTACAATGCCTTTGAACTCGTTGACGGCGGTAAGGAGAGAGTGCTAAGACTGACGTGAATAACCATCTGAGCAGTTGCAAAATGGTCGCGTCCGAGATACAGTTATACATATATACATATATGTTTTGTGGTGGGTTTTTCTATGAGCGTTCGGTCGTTTTTCTCCGATTTATATCGCGTTTCCTCTAGGAAATTTGCTCGGTTTAAAGGTGTCTTTTCAAGTGATATTGGCATTGATCTTGGAACTGCTAACACACTCGTCTTCGTCCGCGGACGGGGCGTTGTCCTCGCAGAGCCATCTGTGGTGGCGGTCGACCCCTTAACCAATGAGGTGTTGGCTGTAGGCCATAGGGCCAAGGCTATGTTGGGGAAGACGCCGCGAAAGATCACAGCGGTTCGACCCATGAAAGATGGCGTCATCGCCGACTTTGAGATTGCAGAAGGGATGTTGAAAGCGCTCATTCGGCGCGTGACGCCAGCCAGAAGCCTTTTTCGCCCCAGAATTCTCATCGCAGTCCCTTCAGGAATTACTGGCGTTGAAAAGCGGGCTGTTGAGGACTCTGCCCTCCACGCTGGCGCTCAAGAGGTTTTGTTGATTGAAGAGCCTATGGCAGCCGCCATTGGGGTCGACCTGCCTGTCCACGAGCCCTCTGCGAGCATGATCATTGATATCGGCGGTGGTACCACAGAGATTGCCATCATCTCCCTTGGCGGCATTGTGGAGTCGCGGTCGCTGCGTATTGCTGGCGATGAGTTCGATGAGTGCATCGTCAACTACATGCGCCGTACCTACAACCTGATGGTAGGCCCAAAGACAGCTGAGGAGATCAAAATTGCCATTGGATCGGCGTATCCGCTCGGGGAACATGAGCTTGAGATGGAAGTCAAGGGGCGCGATCAGGTCTCTGGCTTACCAGTGACCCGCCGTATCAACTCCGTAGAAATTCGGGAGTGTTTGAGTGAGCCAATCCAGCAGATTATCGATGGCGTGAAACTGACACTTGAAAAATCGCCCCCAGAGCTCGCTGCCGACCTTGTAGAACGGGGTATGGTTGTGGCTGGAGGCGGCGCTCTCATCCGGGGACTGGCCAACGCTCTGAATAAAGAGACCGGTCTTCCCGTCATCATCGCTCCCAACCCACTGCTTGCTGTGTGCCTTGGGACTGGAAAGGCTCTCGAATTTCTGGATAAGTTCAAGAAGCGCAGAAGCCTTATAGGATGAAAAACTGTCTTGATCCTCACTATTCGCGGACCGAGAGTAGCTCGACGACCCGCCTGTGGCTATTGTGGGGGCTTGTTTTTAGCTGCGCGGTGAATGTTGCGGCTGTCGCTTACCTTGTGATGCAGTGGCAAGATGGGGTCTTATGGCTCTGTGTGGAAGAACCGCAGCCACAAGAGATTAAAGAATCGATTGCTGTGCAGTCTGAGACCCTGAAAGCCCACCTGAGTCACCTATTTGCTCAAGCAGATGAGGAGCTCATCGAGGCGCTGTCAGATACGACGCTCCTCTCCAATGGCTACACAACCCAAGAGCTGGCGTTAGCCT
>JAJZPP010000116.1 GCA_021811115.1 bacterium
CATTCAAGAGCTGTTTTCGCACTTAGATGAGAATTGGATCCTCAAGTTTGACCCATCTGACTCTCCTCTTCCATCCTCCCCACTCCGCATAGGTGTCGTGCTCTCTGGAGGCCCCGCTCCCGGAGGACATAATGTGGTCGCTGGACTTTTTGATGCCATAGGAGAATGGCATCAGGGAAGCCGCCTCTTCGGCTTTTTAGGGGGTCCTCAGGGGCTCATTCGAAACCAATTCAAGGAGCTGACTCGAGCCGATATCGATCGGGTTCGTAATACTGGTGGGTTTGATCTCCTTGGGTCCGGTCGCGCAAAAATCGACACTGATGAAGAGATTACAACCATCATCAGGACCATCGAGGACCATTTCCTCGATGGGCTTGTGCTGATTGGTGGCGATGACACGAATACCGATGCCGCCTTCCTCGCCGAAGGGTGTCGGCGGCTTGGGAGAAAAACCTGCATTATTGGCGTTCCAAAGACGATCGACGGAGATTTGCAATCTGCCGATATCCATATGTCATTTGGATTTGATACCGCCTGTAAAGTCTACTCAGAAACCATCGGGAATGTGGCCAAAGATATGGTCTCGACGAAAAAGTACTACTTTTTTGTCAAACTCATGGGGCGTGTGGCCTCACACGTCGCTCTCGAATGTGCGCTTCAAACCCATCCCAATCTTGCCTTCATTAGCGAGGAAGTGGCAGCACGAGCCCATTCCTTACGAGATCTTGTCGTTGAGGTCGCAGACCTCATCGAGGAACGGTCTCGTCATGGCAAACAGTATGGCCTCATCCTCGTTCCAGAAGGACTTATTGAGAACATCGTAGAAGTCCAACAGCTCATCGCAGAGCTCGATATGCTGTTTGCCCCAACAAACAAGGAGTCAGCCGCCATCCATGCCTGCATGACTCCCGCCGATCGGTATGATATGGTCTCCTCACTGTTGTCAGAAGGGTCTCGATCCTGCCTCAAGTTCTTCCCCAGGAGTATGGCTGAGACCTTCTTACTTGAACGGGACCCGCATGGGAATGTGCCTATATCTAAGATCCAGACAGAGCGGTGGCTTGCCATGTTGGTGGAAAAGGAGGTACAGAGACGGGGCGTCCATTCTGAAGAGGCAATCCCATTTTCATGGCAGACGTTATTTTGTGGGTATGAGGGCCGCTCCGCCTATCCATCCTCGTTTGATTGTCAGTATAGCTACGGGTTGGGAAGGGTGGCAGCGCTCCTCGTCGCTCTTGGGTTGAATGGGTATATGGCCGGTTTGAGAGGGCTCCACAAGCCAGTTTTGGAATGGGAGCCTGTTGCAGTCCCGCTGGCAACGCTGCTCCGCTTCGAGCCAAGAGAGGGACGCATGAAGCCGGTCATTCGACGGACGCTCGTTGATATTGAAGGACCGACTTTCCAGTCTTTTGCGCAGCAAAGGGCTTCGTGGCGGCTTGACGATTGTTTTGTGCAGCCTGGGCCAATTCAGTATTGGGGGCCAGACGAGCTGGTGAATACGCCGTGCCGTTCCATATCCGATTTTTTGACATCATAACAATGGAGAATATATATGGCATTTCTAGGGATTCCTGGCGCTGATATGTGCCAATTTGTTAAAGACCACGGGGGAATAGCCTCAGTTCCTCAAGTGTGTGGTAGCTATCCTATCAATGCGTCTGGTCTGTCTCCTAACATGGCGAGTGCTTTTAGGGAGTGTAGTGGGCAGGTGGCTCGCTTTGCAGCAGCCGACTCGTGTCATAGCGCCGCAGCAGCGGAGTCTGTTCGAGATGGGTTGAACTCGCCGCTGGGTATCTCATTACTTGGATACGTTTTTTGGCAAGGCATGCGGTTGGCCCATCGCTCGATGGTCTTGCCATCCAATCCAAGAGCACCATATCGACGGTTCTTTCAGATAGCCAGTAGTGCGGCCGTTGGAGGAGGATTAATTGTCGCAAGTTATGCTCTGGGGGGGCCCTCTGTGATTGTCGCTGCCGTAGGCATGGCCATTATCTATGGGGTCAACGCGGGCCGAAGTGGCCGTGCCGGAGACGATCCTCAGGAAGCATGTCCTGAGGGATCGTCTGTACCAGCACCGTCAGCGCCACCCATTATGGGATCGACCGATCAGGATAAAATGAAGTGACAAGCAACCGAGTGAGTCTGCGACAGGTGTGTGAGGGGAGGTGTTGAAGAGTGGCAGCGGTCGTCAGCGTGAGGACAGCGGTGGGTAAAGGGGCAGCCACTCCCAACAGGGGCGATTGGCCGCACAATAGGGTAGAAGACCGATGTGCGCTGACGCTCAAGCGCTGGATTGGCTATGGGGATGCATGAGAGGAGTGCGATTGTGTACGGGTGGGCCGGCTGTTTATACAGCTCTTGGACAGAGGCGGTTTCGACGAGACAGCCTCGGTAGAGAACCGCAACGGTTGTGGCAAAGGCGCTCAATGTGGACAGATCGTGTGTGATGAAGAGGTAGCCGATGCCACGCTCCTTCTGAAGCGTCGAAAGAAGCTCTAAAACTGACTTTCGGAGGGTAGCGTCTAAGGAAGAGAGAGGCTCATCGAGGACAATGAGCGTTGGAGAGAGGAGCAGGGCTCGAGCCAAAGCGAGCCGTTGCTTTTGCCCACCAGACAGCTCGTAGGCGTACCGGCTCTTCACAATCTGGTCGAGCTGGACATTTTTTAGTACCTCATCGATGAGGGATGCCCTTTCACAAGCTGGTGTGGATGGGGAATGGATCGTAAAGACCTCGTTGAGATGCCACCCTGCGGTCCTTCGTGGGTTGAAGCTGGCATCTGGATCTTGAAAAATCAACTGCATGTGGCGGCGAACCTGCCGTTTTTCCTTTGGTTGAAGTGAGGTAATCTCTCTGCCCTGGAAAAAGATGGATCCTTCTGCCACAGGCTCGAGCATGAGGAGCGCTTTGGCAAGCGTTGACTTCCCGCTCCCGCTTTCTCCCACAATGCCCAGCGTCTGCCCAGCAGACCCCTTGAGGCTCATATTATGGACGGCACGGACCGGTGTGCGCTGTGTGGTATAGATGACTGATGAGTTTCGGAATTCGAAGAGGGGCGTGTTCATAGGCTGGCTTGGGTGAGGGGATGAGCAATGAGGGAATCCAGTAAGAGCTGGGTATAAGGAGATTTTGGCCGATAAAAAATATCATCCACACTTCCCTCCTCGACAGTGTGGCCGGCTTTTAGAATGACGACTCGTTGGGCACACCGCGCCACCAACCCTAAGTCATGGGTGATCAGCAAAATGGAAAGACCTCCTTCGCGTTGGAGGTTCTGGAGGAGCTCGAGCATCTCTGCTTGGAGCGTTACATCAAGGGCTGTCGTCGGTTCATCGGCGATGAGGAGTTGAGGGCCATTCATGAGGGCCATGGCGATCAAAACGCGCTGGCGCATGCCTCCGCTCAAGTGGCAGGGAAGCGACTTCATTGCCTGCTCTGGTTGTAAAAACCCGACACGCTTGAGTAAGAAGAGCGTTCTTTCACGCCCTGAAGTGTTGTTGTGGCATGATGGATCAAAGGTTTCGATGAGCTGGCGACCTATGCTCATGATCGGGTTGAGGGCATTCATGGGAGATTGGGGAATGTAGGCGATGAGCCGCCCGCGCAGTTGTTGCATCTGCCGCTCTGAGAGGTCTGCGAGGTTTTTTCCGTGAAACATGATGCGACCCGAGACGATGTTGATAGAGGGAGAGGGCGGCAGTCGCATGATGCATTTCGCAATCATACTCTTTCCCGATCCGGATTCCCCAACAAGCGCTACAATCTCATGCTAGAT
>JAJZPP010000117.1 GCA_021811115.1 bacterium
AGAAATTTTCTCATCCAAAACTCGCAACCTTCTGTGTCTTCTTTTTTCTCCCTCAACCTTGATGTATTGCCATTGATCTTCCGGAATTTTTTCTTTAACGCTAGTACGGCACCGATGCGGTAAGGGAGTGTGCAGAAATAAGATGCTGAATTCGGCTGAGCGAGATTATCGAGATGTTGCAGATCGCGACGACTCCATAGTGTTCTCTGGACGAGGAGCGATCTGCGACAGATCGGTAATCGCAGCCAGATCGAATTCGGTAGATTATTTTTGCACAGTCCCTAAGGGAGCTACTCGCCTCCAAACGTAAACGCATAAGCGCTGACGCCTTTTGGCACTTTCAAGGTAAGCTGATGGCGGCCATAGGTAGTCTCAACAACATCGTATTTTTGCGCAAAATCGACTGCAATCTCGCCAACACGTTTGCCGTCAAGGTATACCTCAAGAGGCGTTTTACTTGGCCCAGAGAGCACGAGATACACTTTTGTCGCCTCAAAATTCATGGAAAGAAAACTCTCATCGCTCTCAGAAGTAATACGTTCGTCTTCCGCCTTCCACTCGCCTCGCAAACCGACCTGATCATTATGAAGCGGTTTAGAATAGGTATAGAGGGTCATTGTGTCGTTAATGATGTGATTCTCAGAGGTGAAGCTCTTTCCCCTATTCGTTCCTAGATACGTCTCAGGTGAAATAGAGCGGGTTTTGACCTGTGATGGCGCAACAACCGCTTCAGACAGACCCAAAAGCTCTTGAATCTGCCCCTCAGTCTCTTCATAGGCTCCTTCTCCAAAATGCATAGCCACTATGTATCCATCTTGATTGAGGAGATAGTGAGCGGGCCAAAAGTGGTTGTGGTAGGCATTCCACATGGCATACGAATTGTCGAGCGCCACAGGATAGGAAATCCCAAGGCGGGTCACCGCCTCTTGTACATTGGAGGGATCCTTTTCAAATTCAAACTCAGGGGTATGGATGCCAACAATGACGAACCCCTTATCGTGGTATTTCTTGTACCATTCTTTGAGGTAGGGAAGCGTTCGAAGGCAATTGATACAGCTATAGGTCCAAAAATCGATGAGAACCACCTTCCCCTTCAAATCTTCCATCGTGAGCGGAGGAGTGTTAATCCAAGCGGAGATGTTTTGAAATTCAGGCGCCTTTCCATACGTGAAGAGGTTCAACGATCCAGTTTGGTGCGAGGGGGCCTGCTTCTCCGTTTTTTGCAGGAGCTCAAGCGCCTTGTCTACTTGTGGGGTGTTCTCAACAACGATCGAGGGAGTAAGACTGCTGATCTTCTGTTAGAAAACAATATCCCAATGAAATGCGATAGCGAGTGCGACGAGCACCGTGAGGACTCCAAAGAACTGACGGATCCGTTCGAGGTGGGATGAGAGCCATTTTGATCCTTGAAGCACACGATTGCCTCCCCAGATGAGAAGGAAGACGGGAATACTGGCCCCAACGACATAGGTGAGCGTAAGGCTCACGGCCATGAGCGAGAGCGCATGGGTAGCGATAAGGGCCGTGATGGCAGCGAGGATTGGGCCAGCACAGGGTGTCCACACTAATCCTAAGGCAATTCCAAGGAGAAACCCTCCCCAAAACCCTCGACCCGATCCTGTCTCCTGAAGCTTTTGGCCAACCTGCGCCACCTTTGCCGTGAGGTCTGAAAATTTTGAAGAAAGGAACGGGAATATCATGATCGCGCCGAAGCAGAAAATCAGAGCGGACGCTCCATAGCGAAAGAGGTTTGCCGAAATACCGGTGAATTGAACGATGGAAGCAATGGTAAGTGTGAAGAGCGTAAAACTTACAATAAGCCCACAGGCCACTCCCAAAGGTCGTAATCTCCCCTTTGATGTCCCTGCCGCTAGCACCACAGGAAGTATTGGAAGAATGCATGGAGACAACATCGTTGCCAAGCCAGCCAGAAAGGCAAACAAGTACAGAATCGCCATACCTCTACTCTTCTTTAGAATTCTGAGGAGCAAAAAACTCTGACAGCGATTGAATCGCTGGAAGGTTGATAAACTGCTCTACAAGCTTTTCACATGGCTCTGGGAGTAATGAAAAGTAGTGAAGCGAGAAAATTGTCAAAACCAAAATGGCAAGAGCAAACAGAACGCGCAGGATAAAGCGCGCCGCGAGGTAAAAGAAGATGAAGAGCACAGGAACCGCAATGATGAAAATGACCCAATGGCTTACTTCTGACATACAACCTCATGACATACAGCATCATCGTAAAAATCTAAAAATCCTAATAACCGCCTTACAGAGTGCATCAAAAAGAATGTTCCTGTAATGAGTAACGGTACCCCTTCTCTGGCCGCCTTGTGAATAGCCGTCGCAACCGCTCGTTCCATTTGTGGTTCCGCAATCGCATGTGGCTTCCCAACGATCTGAGCCAATTCTGAGGAACCTAGCGCACGCGGACAGCTCGCTTCCGTGCATACAATGGCTCGAGCCGCCTCTCGAAGCGTTGTCACCATACGAAGAATATCCTTATCTTGCGAAACTCCCAGCAGGAAGACAAAATCGTCCCGCTCAAACCGCCTCTTCGCCTTCATGAGGAGGTGTGTTATGCCATCAGGATTATGGGCCACGTCAAGCACCACCCTCACAGAAACACCGTACAACTCCTCTATAATCCTCTCATCAATTTCTTGGAACCGACAACACGGCCTCACGCAAAGCGCATCATCTGCCCAATCACGAACGTTCCACTCTGCTGAAAGCCACTCCATCGCCTCTCGCGCAATCGCCCCATTCTCCTCATCATAATCCAGGAACTCTCCCTGAACTCGAATGAGCGCCGCTTTCTTATCATGCGCCACCTCTTGTACAGGCCCGAGAGGAACCCGTGGGCCGATAATGACTGGCACCCCTTCCTTAATGATGCCGGCCTTCTCGCGTGCGATCTGCTCAACAGTGGTCCCAAGGTACTGTGTGTGGTCTAAACTTATAGAGCTGATGATCGACAGATCTGGGTGGCACAGATTGGTCGCATCGAGTCTGCCTCCAAGCCCTGTCTCAAGAACAGCCAGATCAACTCCTTGCTCACCATACCACAGGAAGGCCATGAGCGTCGCCGCCTCAAAGAAGGAAAGATCTTCCGGGCACTTCTCCCGTATCTGCGAGGCAAGCCGCACAACCGCATCGCACGGAATGAGCGCTCCATTCACTTGAATACGCTCCCGAAACGAACTGATGTGGGGCGAAGTATACAGCCCCACACGATAGCCTGCCAGCTCAAACGCTTTGGCTACCTTTGTGCATATGGACCCTTTCCCGTTGGTGCCAGCCACATGGACGCACCGCAAGTGGCTCTCAGGAGAGCCGACCGCTGCGGCCGCCTCAGCCATGCGGTCATGGCTACTGCGCAACCCGACAGCACGATTCTTTCCAAAGAGCCATGCCGTAGCCCTCTCATATGTATTCATGAATGGGCCTCTGAGGCAAGCAACCGCTTCACCATCTCCTCAGGAGCCCACGCCGCTCCAAATGGCACCTCGGGGCGCACAGTCCCGTGAAAATCAGATCCCCCCGTTACGATCCAGCCACGCTCTTCTGCGATCCGGCACCATCGATGGTTCTCATGGGAAGAGGCGCGGCTGTAAAACCCTTCAAGCCCATCAAATGGCATTGTCAAAAGTTTTTTTACTATCGGTGGATTCCTGATTAAGTGTGGATGGGCTAACACAGCCTTGCCATGGGCTCTATGAATGGCCTCGATTGCCTCATCCGTCTTCCAGTTGTCGCCCTCA
>JAJZPP010000118.1 GCA_021811115.1 bacterium
ATCAAGTTTGCGATAGACACTGTTTCGTGAAATAACGCTCACAAGGCCATTATGAGGCCTGTTTTTGATCTTTGGGTGCCGATCATAACCTCGCTGGAACACCATCCTCGACCATGATGTCAATTATGACCATGAAAATCGGTGATACTGTTAGTCTCTCATCGCGGACCGAGTTTGAAAATGTCTGGAAGCAGATTCAACACGTAGGGGGAGGTACACCTGTAAAAGGGCTTGTGGCAAGCTTACTGGCCCGCTGCGAGCAGATGAGTCCATCAAAACACTCGTGGTTACGAAGGTAGAAATGCTATTCGCCTTCACGAATGATCAGTGTTGACAGTGGAGGAATCCGAATTTTATACGCGTATGGGGCTCCTTTTTCGTCACGGAGGAGTTCGATGTGTTCATTAAGCGCCCCTTTTCCATCATATTTTCGGTCATCTGAATTGAATGCCTCGACGATAGGGCTTTCTCGCCTGAGCGGGAGAGGTTTTGGCAAGGTAATAACAAATTCGTTCACTCCAGTATCTGTGAAATTATGCACGCATGCAAATGATTGGCGCCCATCGAGGCTTGTTCGGCGAAAGGCGACGACTTGTCTTTGGGGATCATTCTTTTCAATCCAGGTGACATCTTGGCCATTAGCATCCTTTTCGAAGAAGGCTCGGTTGGTGGAGTAGAGCTGGTTGAGGTCGTGGAGCGTTTGCTGAATTTTACGCTTATTTTCTGGGCGAGGGACGTCATCAATGCCTCTTCCCTTACCAATGACAGTATCCCAGATCTCTTGAGTTGCCGTATCAGCCCCCATAAAGAGTAATTTTTTTCCTGGAATGGTATACATGAATCCAAAAAAAGCTCGTAAATTGGCCAGCTTTTGGTCCATGGTAAGTTCTGGAGCCATATCTGTGAGCGTGCGCCAGCCTGTCTTCATGTTATCATGAGAGATGGCGATTACCATTTTGTGATATGCATCTTCAGCGACAGAGGCAACGACTCTTTGGTAGCACTTTCTCCTCAGATTGGGGGATGTATAAAAGAAGGGCTGGGCTAAATGGAGCCAGGTAATATTCCATTTCATATCAAACCCAAGACCCCCTTGATGGAGAGGCTGAGAGATTTCTAACCCGCCTGAGAGGTCTTCAGCGATGGTTTGAACGCCTGGGAATTGTTTATGCATCACAGCATTCAACTGTTTCAAAAAAAGACGCCCTTTCTGAGGATCCTTTGTGAGAAAAAAGCATCTCACAGCATCCACGCGCAATGCGTCCACATGCATCTGTTCCACCCAGAAGGCAGCGCTTGAGGTAAGAAAATCTCTGACATGATTTTTCCTGTAATCAAAAAATTTTGTTCCCCAATTCTGAAACGATCTATTCATAAAAAAGGCGAGCGTTGACTCCGAAGGTTCAAAGAGATTGGTTCCATCGAACTTATTGAGGGCATACTCATCGATAGCGAAATGGCATGGAATGTAATCCATGATGACCCCAATATTGTTTGCGTGTAAATGATCGATGAGAAATTTGAGGTCATCAGGGGATCCCATTCTGCTATTTGGAGCAAAGTAACTGGTTACCTGGTACCCCCATGAGCTTTCTGAGGGGTGATCGAGTACCCCCATGAGCTCCACATGGGTGTATCCAGTCTGTTTGCAGTGCGTGACCAGTTCGTCTGCCAACTCTCTATAGGAGAGGTAGCGGCCGCTTTTTTGGCGCCAGGCTGTTGGGTACACTTCAAAAATACTCATGGCCTTAGATTGACCAGCCTCTTGGGCTCTCTTTGTAAGCCACGCTTGGTCGCTCCAAGCATAGGGGGCGGAACTGGTCACCATAGAACACGGAGATTCTCCCAATCTTTGGGCTGGTACCGTTTGGCGGCCATACGGGTCAATTTTCGGCTGTCCATTGACAAGGTATTGGTAGCGAGCTCCTACGGTGATGTTTGGTACCTCAGTAATCCAGGAGCCATCGGTCTGTTTGACCATGGGGCATATCTTCCCGGTATCGATCAGTTTAACGGCAACGGTGTGCGCCTCAGGAGCATAGACAGAGAAGCGGGTGGCGGCTTCCGTATAATGGGCGCCAAATCGTTCATACTCTCTAAAATGAATGTCTCGTAGATATGGATCTGGTGCTTGCTTTCTGAGTCCTGCAGGAATATCGAAGAATGCTTTCGACAATGTGTCAAGCGGTGTGGAAGGATTTTTCAAGAGGCGCAAGTACCGTTCTTCCAGTATATTTACTTTAGAAGTAGGCTTTTGCGAACCAATTTTTCTATAGAGGCTCAAGAAATTGAGATGTCTCATCTGCGTGTGCGTTTCGTGAGCCCGCAGGCGGGCCATCTTTCTGGCATTCTCGTATACGAATCGGTACCTTTGAACAGGCGAGTAGCCTCTTGGGGCATCGGTCCAACTGTATTTTTTGGCATCTCGCATAATTCTGGAGAGAATGTGATTTTTTTGCTTGGTAGACGACGTGCTCCAAGCTGTGAGCGCTTTTTTGATTATGGAGGAGGCGGAAGAGGCTTTTGGTCCACCCCTGTCAAAAAGATACCCATTCCCATTGGTAGCATCCCGATCGAGAGGAATGATAGTGTCTGCCAATCCGCCCACTCGAGACCCAACTGCCAGCGAACCAAAGAGCCAGCCTTCAAACTGAACAAGACCGCATGGCTCAAACGAGGATGGTATGAACACAAAGTCACTGGATGCTCGAACGAGGGAGCCGATTCCGGCGCGAGTATCATCGCCTTGTTGATAGAAAAAGCGACCAGAACTGTCTTTGTAATCGCGTATAAAAAGCACGTTTTTCTTGGCATATTTTTTTTGAAGTCGATCGAGTATTTCATCGGCTTTTGGGTCGCCTTTAGAGCCCATGCAGATGAATTGTCCTCCCTTCTCGAGCGTTGCCTGAATAGCTTCATCTAATGTGTCAATCCCTTTTTGGTAGGAGTCAAACCTTCCGATGAAGGTGACTATCGGCTTACGTTCATCAAAAGGAGTACCAGGAAAGGTTTTTGTTACCCACTTGGCGAGCTGGGATTTACACAGTTGCTTCCGATCAACAATATCTGGAGAGTCGGCATCAAAGGTGAGGTCAATTGGTTGACTCGTATCAGGATCTTTCCATCCTTGTAATTGCGCATCATGGCCAGGGTCCCAACGGGTTGGGTTGCTCCCATTAATGACGCCGAACAGTTTCCCCTTTTGGGCTGCCTCTCGCGTGGCAAAGGAGACTCCCTCCCCAGTATCGATTGCTTGGCTTTCGATAGCAAATGATGGGGAGACTGTTGTGACGCTATCAGCAATTTGAAGTACTTCGACAAAGGCGTTGATGTTTTCTGATGCGATCCCCGCTTGGATAAGTCCTTGAATGATGGGATCATACGTGTACACACCGTGAAAGAATCGGCCTTGAGCTGCGCGGCTATTGTTGTGGTAGGTGAACACAATCGATGGCGTCTTCCCCTCCTGCCACTCTTGTAAGTGGTCCTTTCTATATTTAATCGCTACACCAGCGACGTGCCAATCGTGCAGGTGGAGAATGTCGGTCTTGCCTAACTGAGGGATGAGGTCGGAAGCAAGCTGCGAAAATTTCGCAAACCGTTGTTTCATGGCAGTTTCATCAGGGCCATAAATTGTTGGATTGGGTTGGGTCAGGACAAACGAGGGGTGTTCGATGAAGAGGCATTCGACTCCATCGATATGGGTAGAGAATACCCGAAACGGCTCGCCATGGAAGTCGGTATACTCTCGAGGGG
>JAJZPP010000119.1 GCA_021811115.1 bacterium
CCTGTTTCACGGTGGTTTCTAGACGGGTGGTGTGGTAGAATATGTCCCCAAACAAGTTGAAGAATCGTCTTAGAGTGGATAACCCTATGGTCAAACCAAAAGATATGGCTCCCCCAGTCCCCCGTGCGGAGCGAAAGATAACGATCCACGATCGGGTATGGTACCTACCCGTCCGCTCCGATATTTCCTCCTTTCAATTTCCAGGGTGGTGCAGCGAGCCGCTTTTTTCCACAGAGCAACCGGTTCACATCGAATTTTGCAGCGGCAATGGGGCGTGGATAGCTGAAAAGGCAATCCGGCACCCAGAAATCAATTGGCTTGCTGTGGAGAAACGGTTTGATCGATGCCGCAAGATTTGGTCAAAAATCCACAACCACAAGCTTCCTAACCTTGTCGTTGCCTTTGCGGAAGGACTACACCTTTCAACATCATTTATCCCTTGCACTTCTGTTTCGACGGTCTATGTGAATTTTCCAGACCCGTGGCCAAAAAAAAGACACGCCAAACATAGAATCATCTCCCTTCCCTTCTTCCTTGAGATGTCGAGGATCCTCCGCGATAATGGCTCACTCATCTTCGTGACTGATGATGAGCCGTACTCAGAACTGTTTCTTCAATTGAGTCAGGAACAGCTTGCCCTCAAACAACAGCTTTCCGCTCCCGGTTTCGCAGAACCACCTCAAGAGTATGGGACATCCTTTTTCGACGCTCTCTTCAAGAGCCAGGGTAAATCGATACGGTATCACATTCTAAAAAAATGTTGACAAAACAAAACGCCCCAAAGCTCATGAAGCTAAGGGGCGTTCACCCGAGATTCAAAAATTCTTTTCGTTAGAACGAAGCAGTATTCACGCCGATACGTAAGGCGAGAGCTTCAGGAACTTCACCCTTCCACCCACTCATCTTCAACGCATCAGTTGGCATCTCTTCGACTATCTGCGAGCGACGATCATTTAAGAAACGATGAATTTCTCGACCAGCTCTCGTGGACGTCTTATCTGTACAAGAAGCGATCTGACGAATTCTACCCATCGCCTTCTCAAGTGAAGGGGAGAACTGCGTCATCACGTCGAGGAATGACACCATGTCCTTGACTTCTTGTGTCGTAAATTTAGGAAGCCCTTTCAAGACCATGGTGACCCATTTGTTGAACAACTTGGCATTCCTCAGTAACTCATCTGCCGGTGGTGGGCGGAGGAAATCGCGCGAAAAATCAATGATTGTGTTTTTAGGATCAATAAAGTTGGCCCAGCATTCCCACCACGAAGCAATGAAGGGAGCTTTCTCTTTCTGACTAAAGGAGGAAAGGAGCTCAGCTTCTTCATCCCTGGAGAGGTTTTGGGTCTCAGAAAATATTTTCTGCAATACCTCACGAATATCAGACTTTGCAGACTGTTTCTCAGCAATGGTCTCGGGAGTTTTGAGCCCTACTGGGGCCGCGGGACCAATACGTGTTAAGGACATACACACCTCCTCTATTTGGGTTGTGTTTAACAAGATTTGACAGGCAACCTATCATGAGGAACCATTTTTATCAAGCACAAAAAAACGTCTTTTGCGATTGACCAAAAGGATTTAAGCTCAGTACGATGTTAGCCAAAGTCTCCCATGGCGATCGTAGCTCAGCTGGCTAGAGCGTTGGATTGTGGTTCCAAATGTCGCGGGTTCGAGCCCCGTCGATCGCCCACCTTTGGTACGGTATGGCAAACTCCTCGCACACGCCTTTTTGGCACCCCAAGCGCCATCCAGTGATCTTCGGTATCATCTTAGCCGCCTTCTCTATCAGCCAAGCGCTGTCGCTTTTCACGTTTGATGCCCGATCCTCTTCAGACAATATTTTGGGCCTCTTTGGCTACTGCAGCGCCTACGCACTGTATGGGCTGTTTGGTCCTTTAAGCTTCCTCGCCGTACTGGCTGTTGCGCTCTTGAGCGTAGAACTCTTGCAAGGTAACGACCATCACTGTTCACGGCGATACGTCTTTGCCTCGATTGGGGTTCTGTACTCGCTCTCGATGCTCACAACCCTGCTCGCCGTCCTCCAGCCATCGTTAGAACTTTCCTGGCACCAATTCCTCCATGCCACCAAAGACCAATTGTGGATCTTTCGTCTCGGAGGAATTCCCGCTGCCATCATGTACTCCCACCTCCCCTACCTCTCTTTTGAGAGGCTTTTTAGCGTCATTGGTACGGCCCTCCTCTCCTCCACAGCCCTCTTCGTCTCCTTAATCATCCTCTTCGATATTGATATCACCCTCCTCTGGCCTAGCTCAAAGGCCAAAAAACGACAGAAAGAAGAAGAAAATCCTGTTCCTGTCTTCGAAGAGGAACCCGTCGTGGTCAATACCCCAGAACGGTCGGTGCGATTTGGTGTTGAAGCGCCTCCAGAGCCTTCTACCCGCAGCCGCCGCACACAGCCGGACGAAGAGGCGTGGACCGCACGTGAGAACCCCCCTCCTCCAAATCTTGCCTCCTATCAACTCCCCAACGTGGAACTGCTCAATCCTCCCAAGAAGGTGGATGTTTCGGAATTGAAAAAGGAGCTCAAGGATAAGGCGGATCTCCTCGAGGCAACCCTCCTCAACTTTGGGATCGAAGCAAAAGTTGGACAGATCCACTGTGGCCCTACGATCACCAGTTTTGAGGTCCACCCTGCGGTTGGCGTAAAAGTGGGCAAAATTAAGACGCTCGAGCATGACATTGCGCTCAATATGGAGGCCAAGTCGATTCGGATCATTGCTCCGATTCCAGGCAAGGCGGCCGTCGGCATTGAAGTACCCAACGCCACTCCACAAGAGGTCAATTTCCGAGAGGTCCTCGCCGCCTACCAACAGCGCGGCGCTCCGTTCAAAATCCCTATGCTCTTAGGCAAAGCGGTCAACGGGGAATTGGTTTTAACAGATCTTGCAAAAATGCCCCACATTATCATTGCAGGCGCCACTGGATCTGGAAAATCGGTCTGTATCAACTCCATCATCATGTCGATTCTGATGTTGGCGCGACCCGACGAGATCCGTTTCGTCATGGTGGATCCCAAAAAAGTGGAGCTGGCAGCCTATACTGGGCTGCCCCACATGATCACTCCGGTCATCACAGAGTCCCATTCAGCAGCCGCTGCGCTGAATTGGCTTGTGCATGAGATGGAGAAGCGGTATGAAATCTTACGCATCACCGGCCAAAGGAACATCGACGCCTTCAACAAGCGAACGCCAAACAAGGAAGTTGAGTCGGCCAGCCACATTCAGATTCCAGAGAAGCTGTTCTACATCGTCGGCATCATCGACGAGCTTGCCGACCTGATGATGGTGGCAAGCCAGGATGTGGAGGCACCCATTGCGCGCATTGCCCAGATGGCCCGTGCTGTTGGCATCCACCTGATTCTTGCGACGCAGCGCCCCTCTCGCGAAGTCATTACAGGGCTGATCAAAGCCAACTTCCCTGCCCGTATTGCCTTTAAAGTGGCCAGCCGAGTCAACAGTCAGATCATCCTCGATGATATTGGCGCCGAAACGCTGCTTGGCAACGGCGATATGCTCATCCTCCTTCCAGGTAGCTCCCAACCAATCCGAGCGCAGGGCGTCTTTGTACGTGATGAAGAGATTAGCAAAGTCATCGCTTCCATAACATCGCAACTGCCTCCAAACTATCTGATCGGCTCCATGGAAGCTCTTGAAGCACACCGCCAGGAGGGTGCTGATGATATCGAACTGGACGATCTCTTTGAAGAGGCAAAGAA
>JAJZPP010000120.1 GCA_021811115.1 bacterium
ATCGTGCATATCAGGCAAATCCTTCATATCATGCCTTTTTTGCATCTAGTGCTAATTCCCGAAAGAAGTTGAGATAAGGCCCCTCGGAGGAGACACCGCTTACCTCAACTTCTTGAGCACCTGTGGGAACTACTTGGTATCCTCACCATCGTCATCATCACGATCATCGTCAGAATCATCATCTGAGCTATCATCATCCGCGGTCTCATCACCGTCAGAGTCGTCGTCAGAGATATCCCCATCTGAGTCATCTTCGTCGTCGCTCGCCTCATCCTCTTTCGAGGCTGGCTCCACCTTCGTCACTTCGATATCAAAAATGAGAAGCGCATTGGGGAGGAGCTGACCCGACGTTCCATAGCCAAGATCAGGATGGATGAAGAGACGCCGTTTCTCGCCAACTTTCATCCCCATGACGCCTTGACGGAAACCCGGAATCGTGTGGTGCAGATTGATAGAAATAGGCTCCCCACTCTCATAGGAATTTCCGAACATCGTTCCATCGAGGTACTTCCCGGTGTAGTGGAGGACCGGCATTGTCAGTTCCGTCACCTCTTCACCCGTACCAGGTTGGAGAACTTTGTACTGAAGCTTGCCCTTCTCAAGCTCAACCACGCCCGGCTCTTTGGCATTCTTTGCCATGAACTCTTCGGCTTGCTTCATGTTTTTCGTAGACATCTCCTGGAATGAGATCTCCTGGATATTGGAGATAGCCTCTTCATACTCCTGCTCTGTCATCGGAGTCGGCTTGCCAGCTTTCGCATCATTCATCCCCTTGATGACGCTGTCAAAATTCAGCTTCAAAACAGGATTCTCAAGGCTCTTAAACACAAAATGACCATAACTCTCGGAGATTCGAGCTATGTTTTCAGGAGAAAGAAGCTCCTCCTTGGTTGGCTTTTTGTGCTCTTGTTCTGTTGCCTTTTGTGGTTTCTCCTCTGCACTCATGAGCAGTGGAGAGATAAGGACGGCACTCAGTGCTGTAATATACCTCAATCGGTTCATCATATGTATGCGACAACTCCTTTGTTGTAGAAGGATGATAAATCATTATCTTTGATACCAAGAGGATCCCGTTATTGTACAGCCTCTTTTTCTCCATGACGAGAAAGGAGCCTGTGGACCAATACATCCACCTGATCGAGCGACACTTCTGTCTGCGCTCCATCGGCAAGGAACTTCAGTGCCCCTACACCTGTCTCAAGCTCCCGTTCTCCAAGCACTAAAAGCCAGCACGCACCCGCATCTGCTGCGGCAGCGACCGCATTCTTTATTCTCTTCCCAGTGTAGTCAACCAGGCAACGGACAGATCGCCGACGGAGCTCTTCTGCAAAGGAAAGTGCTTTACCGCGGGCCTTCTCATCCATTGGAACAATAACAAGCGTCAATTCGGGAGGCGAAATTTTCTCAGCCAGCCCCTCCCTGATCAACACTTGGATAATTCGCTCTAAGCCTGTTCCAAAACCAAATAGAGGCAATTCTGGGCCACCCAATTGTTGCAGCAACCCGTCGTACCGCCCTCCGCCACCCAGAGAGTTTTGCGCTCCAAGCTTCCCAGAGGTCACTTCAAAGACGGTTTTTTGGTAGTAATCTAAGCCTCGTACCAAGAGCGGAGAAACGTGGTATGGGATCCCGAGGGCACTCAGCATCTCCTTGACTCGCTCAAAATGGGCTCCATCCTCATGACTTAGGTAATCCAAAATCGATGGTGCTTTCGCCACAATCTCTTGATCGTGAGGATCTTTGGAGTCCAAAATACGCAATGGGTTTCGGACAAATCGGCGTTGACTATCCTCTGACATTGAACCTATGTGAGCCTCTAGGTACTTCAACAATGCCTCTCGGAAATTAGCACGGCTGGTCGCGTTCCCTAACGAGTTGATATGGGCCGTCAGATGGGGCAAGCCGAGCCTGGAAAAGAGTTGCATCATCATGGCAATGGCTTCGGCATCCTGTTCAGGAGCCTCGATCCCCACGATTTCAACGCCAAACTGGTGGTGTTGCCGATAGCGACCCGCCTGAGGCCTATCATACCGAAACATGGGGCCGATGTAAAAGTACCGCATCGTCTGGATCGGGGTGAACTCATTGTTCTCGATGAGGGCACGCATTACAGAAACTGTCCCCTCAGGACGGAGGGCAATCTCTCTTCCTCCCCGGTCTTGAAACACGTACATTTCCTTGGCGACGATGTCGGTCTCCTCCCCTACTGCCCGACAAAACAGGTCGGCTCGTTCGATGAGAGGCGTCCGAATCTCAGAGAGTGCGTAATCATGGGCCAGTTTTCGACATACCGCTTCCACATACTGCCACAAATAGGAGGAACGCCACAGATCCTTCGCCTTGGGCAAAATATCAAAAACTCCTGGGAGCGTGCCGATATCCATAAACACCTCTAAATTTAATATAGAATTAAAGCGTATGGAGAGGGTTAAATGCAACTATTCTACGTAGAGGAGCGCACTTTTGAGGTAGTCAGTCTCAGGATGGTAGATACTCATGGGATGGTCCCACGCATGCCTGTGGTGGGAAAGCAGGCGCACGTGTCGCTTGGCATCCAGGGACGCCTTCTTTAGCATGGCAAGAAATTGGTTAGGCTCTACATGGTAGCTACAGGAAAAGGTGAGCAAAAAAGAACCTGACGGTACCTTTTGGAGCACCCTCCGATTGATCTCGCGATACCCTTTCAGCGCATTCTCCACATCCTGCTTCCTCTTGGCAAATGCGGGTGGATCCAAAATGATCAGGTCGTAGAAGAGTGGATCCGTTTCTAACCACGAAAACACATCGGTACACAGGCTCTCGTGGGCGGCCGACTCTAACCCATTGAGCCTGAGATGTTCCTCCACGAGCTGAAGCGCCGCTTGTGAAGCGTCGATCGATACGCATTTTGTAGCCCCACCAGCAAGGGCTGCCACAGAAAAGGCGCCCGAGTAACAAAAACAGTTTACTACTCGTTTGCCTGCTGCCAACCTTTTTACAAGGCCACGCATCTCACGCTGATCGATGAAAAAACCGGTCTTCTGCCCACCCGTGATATCGATATGAAATCGAAAGCCATCCTCCTGCACGTAGACCGGTTTTTCCTCTCCAAACAGAGTTCCCTGACTGGGAGCGAGCCCTTCGTGTTTGCGCGAGGGACTGGTTGACCGTTCGTACACCCATGTCACGGGGAGAAGGATGCGAACCATCTCAACGATTTGCTCTTTTCGACGCTCCATTCCCAACGACGATATTTGAATAACCGCCGTCGTATCGTACACATCGACAATAAGCCCTGAGAGCATATCCGCTTCCGCATTGACAAGACGGTACATCTTCCCAGAAAGATCGCCAAACAGTTTGCGACGTAAGAGGAGCGCCTGTTCCAGATTTGAGAGCAAAATCGCTTCTACAGGCCTATCCTCAAAGCTGATGAGCCTCCCGACAATACTGGAACGTCTCTGCAAAAAGGCAATCCCTAAAAAATCGCCTGTTGCCGAAAGAACCGGCACACACTCCCCATCAGGAACCCCTTTTGGCATATGTTTGACGGCACCGGAAAAGATCCATTGATGGCGGCCTAGTACAGACCGTTCGCGTCCAGGAGCGAGCACTAGAGCCCTATTCTGAAAATTTTGATCACCGCGACTGCGTGAAAGCTCCCGCGATTCGACGATCGCAAATTGGCTAATATTGGAATATTGGCCCAATTTGCGATCGATCGAATCCCGGGGCTTTGACGCGTCGGGG
>JAJZPP010000121.1 GCA_021811115.1 bacterium
CACGTATATTATAAAGTTTGAGTCTCGTTTTTTATAAGAGAATTATTAAATAAAACGATACTCAAACTTTGGATAAAGCGTGCTCTTTACTTCTCTATACGATTGACAAAAATTATTTACAAGAGCGATCTTTAAAGAAAGAGAATCAACCCCTCGGGAGGAAACCAGATGAATCTTCGAATATCGAGTGAAGGATCCATCCACAAAGCAGCACACCCTTCAGTTTCTCTACCGAAAAAGATTGGTAAGCAAGATGCCCGTATCGAACGGGCTGCGAGCCATCTTCCAGAGGCTGTGAGCGAGGCAGAAATTGAACTGGCAGAGCGTGATATTGAGCCATTAGAGCTTGAGGAAGAGGTGGCAGAGCAGAAAGAGCCTCCTCAACCGCATGAAGAGGCTGTTCTTGTAGTCATGACACCACACAAGGCGCCTCAGGGCAATGCGAAGGCGGTTGCGAAAGATGTAAATTCTTTTGTTCACAACATATTCTTGAATATGACTGCGAAGCGAATCGAGAAGATTCAAAAGAACATCGCCAAAAAAATGGAAAAGGAGCGGCAACAAGACAAAGAGCGGCGGCACGAGGAGGACAAGAGGGCGACGAGAGCGAGTGATGAGCGGCGGCACGCCGAGAAAAAGTACGAAGAGAGGAGAGTTGCGGCCAAGCAACGAGAAGCCGTCCACACCAAAGATGACACGCTGGCTCTAGAGCAAGAGCGCGTGCACGAGCGGCACGACAAACTATAGTGCTAATTCCCGAAGGTTCCTATCGCTCCTACTAAATCTTTTACTGCCAGGCTGTGTGCTCGCGCTCGACAACCTTACAGGTTAGTTCTCGCGCTCCGCACTTCGCCTGGCAGTAAA
The DNA here is from genome assembly GCA_021811115.1 of bacterium. Classification (GTDB taxonomy): domain Bacteria; phylum Chlamydiota; class Chlamydiia; order Chlamydiales; family FEN-1388; genus JAJZPP01. The sequence continues at coordinate 865 of JAJZPP010000121.1, forward strand.
ATCTTTAGCAGGAGTGATAAGAACCTTCGGGAATTAGCACTAGTGTGAGTTTCACCATGACGTTTTTTCTCCGCTATGCTACCATTGTCGCTTCTAGTTGTATGGTATGAGGAAACTTCATGGGCAGACAGGCGTGTATTGTAGCTGTAGAACAGGCACAATTGAAAAAGGATATCCCCACATTTCGTGTTGGCGATACATTAAAAGTGAACCTTCGGATCATTGAAGAGGGCGGGAAAGAGCGCATTCAGAGCTTTACTGGAACGTGCATTGCGCGTAAAGGAACGGGGCTTTCGGAAACCATTTCTCTCCACCGCGTCGCTTATGGTGAGGGGATGGAACGGGTCATTTTCCTCCACAGCCCACTGGTAGCCTCTATCGAGGTCGTTCGGGCTGGATCGGTCCGACGATGCAAACTCTACTATCTCCGAGGAACATCGGGCAAGAAATCCAAGGTTAAAGATCGATACGCCTCTTCCAAGACTGAAACTTCTTCAGTCGAGGCGCAACAGCCTGAAACTGCCGCTGTAGAGGCAACGCAAGAGTAGAGGACTCGCCATGAGTGAGGTTGAACTGTTTCCAAAGTTTGGCCGAACCAAGCGAGGAGCCATCCAAGAGGTAGCGAAGAAAAACCCTTCCAAGGTTGTCGCTGCCATGAATCGCAACGCGATCTGTTGTTTTGCTGGAGTCGACGAAGTAGGACGAGGGCCTCTTGCGGGGCCTGTCGTCGCCTGTGTCTGTATCCTTCCAAAGGGGTATGTCAACCCTGCTATCAAAGACAGCAAGCTCCTCAGCGAGGAGGAGATTATCCGGCTCTACCACGAGCTGACGGCTTTGAAGGGGATCGATTTTGCGTTTTCCATGGTTGATGCCGAAGTGATTGATCGGATCAACATTTTGCAGGCCACCCTCCTGGCCATGCGTCAGGCCGTCGACGGGCTTAAAAAGACTCCAGAGATGCTCCTGGTCGATGGAAATAAGTCCCCCCACACCTCAATTCCCTGCATCACGGTCGTCAAAGGAGATGTGTACTGCCTCCCCGTTAGCGCTGCCTCGATCATTGCCAAGTATGTGCGTGATACGCGCATGCGCGAGTATGATGCGCAGTGGCCTGAGTATGGCTTTGCAAGCCACAAAGGGTATGGTACGGCGCTCCATATGAAGCGACTCAAGAAGCACGGCCCCTGTCCGATACACAGGAAATCGTTCGGGCCAGTTAGACAAATGTTGGCCGTTGCGGAGCCAGAATTGCTCCTATTGCCCAAAAAATGATGTCGGTAACATCAAAAATCGCCTATTTTTGATGTTACTGGCATCAAAAATTGGCTTTTTGATAGACTGGGGAGAAAAGCGATTGCTGGAGAGCATGCAGTATGTTTACACGGATTTTACGGCTACCATTGGAAGAAAAGAACAGCATCTTCCTCTTTGGGCCTCGAGGAACCGGGAAAACGTTTTGGCTTAAAACGCACATGCCCGATTCCTTGTATGTCGATCTGTTGGATTTTTCAACATATAGCCTACTTTCAGCCCATCCAGGACGTTTAGAAAACCTTATCCCTCAAAAATTCGATCGATGGATCGTCCTTGATGAAGTACAGAGAGTTCCCGATCTTTTGAATGAAGTGCATCGCCTCATCGAAAGTCGCGGGCTCCGTTTTCTACTCACCGGTTCGAGCGCTCGCAGCTTACGGCGAAAGGGAGTCAATCTTTTGGCAGGACGCGCTCTTACCTATCATATGCACCCATTGGTGGTTCAAGAGCTCGATGGAGCCTTTTCACTCGAGCACGCTCTCTCCTATGGGCTTCTTCCTGCCGCTATTTATCATACAGATGTAAAAAAATATTTAGAGACCTATGTGCAGACCTATGTGAAAGAAGAGGTACTTCAAGAGGGGCTTACAAGGAATATTGGCGCTTTTAACCGATTTTTGGAGTTGGCAAGTTTTTCTCAAGGAAACGTGCTTAATTATTCAGAAATGGCTCGAGAACTTTCTTTGAAGAGGCTTCTTGTTGCAGACTATTTTCAAATCTTGGAAGACCTCCTTTTGGCAACACGAATTGATGTGTTCTCTCAACGTGCTAAAAGAAAGATGACGACCCATCAAAAGTTTTATTTCTTTGACGTTGGCGTGTACAGAACAGTAAGGCCTACAGGACCTCTTGACGCCTCAGAAGAGATCGATGGCGCTGCCCTAGAAACTCTCTTTTTTCAATCAGTCAAAGCGTTAAATGATTACTACGAGTGGGGATATAAGATCTTTTTTTGGAGAACCTCCTCTAATGAAGGGGTTGATTTTGTCGTTTACGGTCCTCAAGGCCTACATGCTTTTGAGATCAAGAGATCTGCTGCCGTGTCACCAAAATCCCTCAAAGGACTTAAGGCATTTGGGCTGGATTACCCAGAGGCGAAATTGCATTTCTTATATCTAGGAGCGCTGACTGAATATCATGGCAACATCACGGCATTGCCGTTCGAGCAGGCCTTACGCGATTTGCCGAAAATATTAGGCGGCTAGGATCCTTAAAAGCTCCGTAAGTAGACTATCAGATGGGTCTCAGGGATTTTTGTCTCTGAAAGTGTGGGGAGGGCAATTCCGTACTTTTCCTCAAAAGTCACTTCACGCACAACTCTGGGCTCAGCATCCGTGGCCTCTATGAGGGTTTTTCCACTCCACACCATGACATGGTTCACCCGACCGGTCGTCTCTGGCGCTGCAAAGACAAGGTCGCCAGGCTTCAAACGATCCACGGGCCGACAGATCTTCCATTGGTCTTTGGCATCCCGCGGCAGGAGCCGTTGTACGTGCGCATACGCCCTGTACGATAAGCCAGAACAGTCGATACCACTGTCGCTT
>JAJZPP010000122.1 GCA_021811115.1 bacterium
AACGACCACACAAAACTCTTCCCGATCGAGTTTACGATTCCTCCAGGAAGCTCGACAGGACTATGCCTCTCCAAAAACCCTTGCGATCGATAACACACTGTATCCCAAGCTTGGCCAAAGACACTACTCATAGGGGTCTCCTTTTACGAGGGTAAAAACACCAGATTATGACGACAAGTATGAAGAGTATTTCAATAAAATGAAAACTCTTTTACTCTTTTTACCATCTTGAAAGGGGGGAGGTTTACGTATGAGGGGTTTTGTTTTTTTGCTGATTCTGGGCTCCAGTCTTTTCCTGGAAGCGAAAACGCGGCCGATGGAGCTGAGCGTCTTGACCATTGCCGACGGGTCGCTGGAGACGTTTGTCACAGCGGTTGCTGACGTAAATCGCATCCAGCGAGTCTTCTCAAACATTGCCACACAAACAGGCGTTCGGTTTAAATCGACGCGACTCATCGGGAAAAAGGCCTCACAAGGTCGTATCAGGGCCTGGATTTCCTCCCTCCACCGTTCCCGCTCGATTGCCGTAGTGTACTATTCGGGTAAAAGCCTCTTTCTGCCCCAAAAAAGGGATCGACTCCCGTCCATCGCGTTACCCAAGCGGTCCGGGTCAACCGTTGCGTATTCTCAAACTCAGCTCTGCAAACGGTTGGCGCGCGCCAAAGTTCGCTTAGGGATTGTGATGTTTGATTGTTACAACCACTTGAACACCAAAGATCGCACCATCCCATACAGTGATTACATTGAGCCAAGTCAGATCTCTGGCGAGCGGGCGGTCGGGTTTGTCCCGCTCTTTTTGGAGACCGGCGGGATCATCTCCATCTCTTCTGACCGCGACCCCAATCGAGCCATGGGATGTTTTGCTCAGTGGCCAGGGCCGTCTGGAGGCGCCTGTACAACAGGGTTCTTAACAGCGCTCTACCGGTGTGTGCCACAGCCCCGAACAACGTGGCAGACGGTCGCCTCGGCAACACAGAGCGTCTACAGCGAAGCGGGGCTGCCACAGCGCGCCCATTTTACGTTCAAGTGTCGCCAACTGGCTCATCATACCCCAAGGCCAAAAATATGAAAAAAAAGACTTTATATATATGCCCTTCTGTTCTTTCTGCCGATTTTGCTCGACTTGGCGAAGAGGTACGTCGAGCTGAAGAGGCTGGGGCTGACAGGCTCCATTTGGATATTATGGATGGTCACTTCGTCCCAAATATCTCATTTGGGCCCAAAGTGGTGGCTGCGATCAATAGGTCGACATCGCTATTCTTGGAAGTCCACCTCATGATCTACAACCCATTCCAATACATTGAACCGTTTGTAGAGGCTGGGGCAGACCTGATCTCGTTTCATTTTGAGGCGACAGAGGATGTGGAGGAAACGCTGGAATATATCCGTCGGTGCCATATCCAAACAGGCCTTGCGATCAATCCGGAGACGCCAGTCTCCTTCCTTCCAAAGTATTTTCCTCTGATGGATGAGGTGCTCCTCATGAGTGTCCACCCAGGGTTTGGGGGCCAACCGTTTATCGAGGAGAGCCTTTCGCGAATTGCGGAACTAGCAACGTACCTGAAATCCTTTCCAGAGCATGCTGTGGATATTGCTGTTGATGGCGGAATTAACAACATCACTGGCCCAGAGTGCGTCAAAGCGGGGGCCAATCTCTTAGTTTCAGGCAACTACCTGTATTCGGCGCCCGATATGGGCAAGGCTATGCTTGAGTTGAGAAAATGAGGGAGAACATGGGTTCTCCCTCGAGTGCGAGGCTTATCCAATTTTAACGAGTGAGAGGAAGGCTGCCGTATCGACGCCGTCTCCTTTGGCGGTAAGAGAGATGTACTTGGTTTCTGGCGTCAGCTCCTTTCCGTCATTATCGAAAAGGGGCTCTTTAACCACCGGTACGCTAGGCATGATAAGCCGAACAGTAGAGTTGGCTGGGAGCTCACGGAGGAGTCGCTGTGACCCAGATCCTAGTGGGACAGAGTATTGATCGAACCGCACATCAATTGGGTAGAGCTGGAATTCCCCATCCTTTTGACCGTTGATTTCGACAGCAACCGATAAGATGCCATTCACATCGGGTTGTGCGAGGCAATCATATTTGGCCTGACCATATTGGGCCTGGAGGGAGTAGGAGATCATATAGGTGCCAGCCTCTTTCACAGTGAAGGTACAGCTTGTGGCATCGTACAAAACATTGCTGGAAGTGTGCGCTGGTTGATTCATGGGAACCGCACCTGGTGTCGTAATCTCGATGAGATTCCCTTTGCCTGGAGCCACCTTTGTTTCTACCTGGCCGTACGCTACGATAGCAGGAGAGCCCTGCTCTCCACGATCGCCCTTGGCTCCGGTTTCACCTTTAGGACCTCGTGGGCCACGATGGTATCTTTCGTGTTTTCCACGTTTTTTAGTTGTTATTTGGTGGTCCTTTTTCGCATGCTCGCTCGACCACCCTTGGGATGGAACTGAAACGAGAAGAGGAGTGACACACAACAGTGATATGACGAATTTTCGCATAACGCCCTCCTATGGGGGGTTTGAGGAAAGATTTTCAATAAGCAATCTCATTACGCCATGAGCGAATGTTTATCCTATTTTAATAAGTGAGAGGAACGCGACAGTATCTGCTCCGTTTCCCTTGTTGAACAGAGAGATGCCCTTGGTTTCCCGCGGCAGCTCTTTTCTGTCTTTATCAAAATGGCTCCTTACAATCACTGGTACGAAAGGCATTATAAGTCGAACCGTAGAATTGGCTGGTAGCTCACGGATGAGCCGCCGTGACCCGGTTCCGAGAAGAGTAAAGTGATCATTGAACCGCACATCAATTGGATAGAGTTTGGATTCTCCATCCTTTTGACCATTGATTTCGACAGCAACCGATAAGACGCCTTGCACGCTGGGTTCTGGGATGAAATCATACTGGGCCTGGAGGAAGTAGTCGATCATGTAGGTACCAGCCTCTTTCATGGTGAAGGTACAGCTCTTGGCATCGTATAAAACATTGCTGGAAGTGTGTGCTGGTTGGTTCATCGGAACCGGGCCGGGTTTCGTAATCTCGATGAGATTGTCAGGAGTCATCTTTGTTTCTACCTGGCCGTACGCTACGATGGCAGGAGCACCTTTCTCACCCCGTTCGCCACGATCGCCCTTGGTTCCGGTTTCGCCTTTAGGACCCTGTGGACCATGATATTTTTCTTTTTTTCCAGGTTTTTTAGCTGTTGCTTGGTGGCCCTTTTTTGCATGCTCGCTCGACCAGCCTTGGGATGGAACTGATACGAGAAGTGGAGTGACACACAACAGTGATATGATGAATTTTCGCATAACGCCCTCCTATGGAGTTTGAGGAAAGATTTTCAATAAGCAATCTCATTACGCCATCTATACAAGCAGGTAGGAGGGAAAAAGTAAACAGCAATCTTGTTACGTGTACTCCTATGATGCAAAACACATTTATGATAAAATCTTAGTCTTTAGAGCAACGGAAGGCAAGACACATGATTTTGGCGAGTCAACTCACCTCTGGCATGACTATCATGATCGGGAAGGAACCGTTCAAGGTAGAACATGTCGTTAAAGTTTCTGCTACAAAAGCAAATCCATTCATCAAAGCTAAATTGCGCCACATGATGACGCAGAAGCAGAGCGAAAAAAACTTTCGACCAAACCAAGAAATCGAAGAGGTTGTCCTCTCAGACCATCGTCTGGAGTATCTCTACCCAAAAGAGGC
>JAJZPP010000123.1 GCA_021811115.1 bacterium
TTTAAATTCGGCTGAATGCCGTTTTCGTCCCTTGGTCACGATAGCCTCCATGTTTACTTTAGTCATGAAGGTAAAGACTTTAGTTTATTTTAGCGATTTTTGTGTCCAGTTTTTCCCGACCACTACAGCCTGGCGTCAAAGAGGCGAAAAAAAGTGCTCTTATCGAAATGATGGGCGGTAATCGAGCCCTCCTCTTTATTCCAGATGAAATCCGAGCCATAAAAGGAATGAGTATAGAGCCAAAAGAGCTATGGTGCACAGAAGATGCCTTTCGGAAAGGCTCTCCCGAGAGAAAACAATTCGAGGAAGACGTAGGTGAGGCTGTTGCAGAAGAACTCGGGCTAGATTCAACGCAAAGTCTGCTGCGGCCTTTGCGCTGAATTTTGTTACCCAGGCTTGAACTACGCCCTCAGCAGAGTTGTGCTATTTTGCTGTTTGATGGTACAGTAGTTCAAAAGATGTTCTTGCTATTGCCTTGTCGAGAGAATCCGAAAATGAGATCACCCGGCCTTCCTTTTTCATTACAGAGCTACCGTTACGATATTCCTCCGGAATTAGTGGCACAGTTCCCCATGGAGCCAAGAGATCAGGCTCGATTACTGATCGTACATCGAGGCTCCGGACAGATCGAAGAGGCTCTGGTACGAGATTTACCATCCTTCCTCCATCCAGAGGATGCGCTCATCTTCAATAATACACGAGTCCTCCACGCGGCCTTGAAAGGGCACCGTGATGATGGGCGACCCATCGATGCTCTCCTTACGGAAAAGCTCTCTCCACGGCGGTGGTGGGCGATGGCAAAACCAGCAAAAAAACTACCTCTTCATACGTCCATCACGTTGGGAGAGGGGGATGACCTATTGCATGCCAGAGTTGTCGATGTGAAGGAGGATGGTCAGCGGCTCCTCGAGTTTTCATCAGATGTGACAGAAGGAAAGTTGCGCCGGATTGGCCGCGTCCCCCTCCCGCCATATATTAAGCGCGCACCTCGTAATGAACTGGATGCCATACGGTACCAGACCATCTATGCCGCCACACCAGGGTCTGTGGCAGCACCTACGGCAGGGCTCCATTTTACGGATAGTCTGTTCGCACGACTGGACGAGGAACAGGTTTCCCGGATCTTTGTGACCCTCCATGTGGGCACAGGGACGTTTTTGCCGGTCCGAACCGAGGATATCCGCCACCACAAGATGCATGAAGAGCATTTCTCACTCACGCAGGACGTTGCGGATGCGCTCAACAGTATTCCAAGTTCTGGTCGACGCATTGCTGTGGGGACAACCTCCTGCCGTGTTCTTGAAACAGCTGTCGATGGATCCGGCCACATTCAAGCCGTCAGGGGATCCACCAATCTGTTTATCTACCCAGGCTATACGTGGCGATATGTCAACGGGTTGTTTACCAATTTTCACACTCCAGAATCTTCGTTGCTCATGCTTGTGGCAGCATTCATGGGCCATGACCTGTTGCGTGAGGCGTACGCCACCGCGATAGCGAAGCGATTTCGATTCTTCTCGTACGGCGATGCGATGCTCATCCTTTAACAGGTTTTACAAGGCGTCCCAACATATCCCTAATCTCATCGGCATTCCCCCGTTTTTTCGGATCAGGATCGGTCATTTGCAGGATGATGCTGACAAACTTTTGCTGTTTGGTAAGCTTCTTGCTGTGTTCTAGTTTGGCTAGCTCATGCTCTCGCGCCTGTTTCATAGAGTAGAGATGATCCTCACAGTTCTTTTTCATCCCTTTAGACTCTCTCCTGTAGTAGCGATGTTGGCCCCATGGGTTCTGATGGCCAAAGTGGAGCTCCCAGAAGACGCAGCCAATTGCAAAAATGTCGCTCGCAAAGTAGTCGATCCCTTTCATCTTTCTGGGGAAAAACCCTTCCGGCGGCATGTAGATGCCATTGCCTTGGGCAGGACCACCGTCAGCCTCTGTGATGGGCTTTGCTCTCCCCATATCGGCGACGACCGCCTTGACCGTATACCCAGTTTTCTTTTCACACGTAATGTTAACAAAATAATTTCTTGCGCCAAGATCTCGATGGACAAGCCCTTTTTCGTGCATGGCGGCGATGCCTGTCATGATGTTGTGGGCGATGGTGAGCCGGTTGTTGAAGGAGAGCCGTTTCTGCTGTCTTTTGTCGTACACATTTTGTAACGACCCAGCGTTGTACAGTTTGGTGACAACAGTGTACTGCTTCTTGTGCGTCCGTGGGTCCTTATGGATCATTAACCCTTCAGCTTGAATGACTCCGGGGGAACCAATCAACTGGCGCATCATCTTCATCTCGCGCTCAAGCGGGGTCGTTGTGACGGCCCGTGCCATGACCTGGGGTTTGAGCCGATCATAGAGGACAGTTCTTGTGACAGTTTTGTAGTGACCTTCGCCGATGGGAGCAACCCCTTTTGTCCCCAGGTGGATGAAGAGCCGTTTTTGTTCCGTATCGTATTGGAGCTCCCTGTCAAAGAGGGCTTCTGGCCAGTATGCGGTGCCGTTTTTCGCCTGTTTTTCGGCTGAAACTTCAGCGAAGAGAGCGATTGGGAAGGCGGTTGTAAAGCTGAGGGCTGCGCTGGGACCGAGAGCTACGAGGTTTTTAGCTCCTATGTATGCGGCGCCCAATTTGGTTTTGTAGTAGTGTTTGGCAAGCTTTTCAATGTGGGTGTCATTAATTTCTCCGTTCTTGAGTGAACCCCGGAACTGACGAATGACCTCTTTCCAATTTTCCTGTTCAATGAGTTTGCGTATATGGGAGAGCCGGTAGCTTGGTCGTGTAGGGACAGCCGGAACAGGCGAGAGAGGCTGTGTGACAACAGCCGAAAGGCCAAACGTTACGAGCAAAAAGGTACTCAGAAGACAGGCAAAACGGTTCATACACACCTCTTTTGTTGAAAAGATGCAATGGTTATAACGGATATTCCAATTTTACTACAAGCTGGTGTGGAGCAGGGCTGTCACGACGAAGGGAAGGTATTTTGGAGGGGCTTTATCAAGCTCCTCAATGAGCAACTCGACCGCTTCGGGGGAGGCTGAGGAGGCGAGCGTCTCGAGGGTCTCGATGTATAATTTGGCAGAGGCAGCCGCTTGCTGTTGCGGCGTTTTTTGATCAAATTGCTGGTACGCCATCCAGGGAAGCGGAAACCGCCACGATTGTTGCTCCTTTTCCCGCGACAAATCCAGAATCTCAAGAAAGAGCTTTTTGTCCTCCTTCTCAACACCCAGGCGGAAGAGCCCAAGCGTCGCAAAGGCGCGATTGTAGGGCCCCCCAAGTCTATTGGATTCCTTGGCGAGGAGGGCAATCGCCTTGTCTGACTGCTGGTTGGTCACCATTTGGAGAAGGGCTGGGTACAGCTCGACTTTCCCTCCCTCAAACAGGGCTGAGGCTATATCGAGAAAGTCGTCCTGATCTAAATCAAGAGCGTCGGCCAACACCATCTCTTTGGCCACAAGCGTCTGCTCATGAAGGGCCGGCCATAACTCTTTGTCAAACGATTCTATTGGAGACAGCTGCCAGTAGCCAATCGATTGTCCTGGGGAGACGCTTGATGTGAGGACATAGTCATCTGGGGAGAGGAGCAGCTGCTTGATCTGAGCCACACAGGAGGGCTGTTTTTGTGAGAGGAGGGAGAGCGCTATGTTTAGCTGGAATGGTTTTGGGAAAGAGGAGTGTAAGAAATTCTTTGCACACGGCTCAGGGCCCTCTC
>JAJZPP010000124.1 GCA_021811115.1 bacterium
GAGTACGCAGAGAAAATGGCTAAATATTAAGGCGAAGCCCTTATAAATCTCTGCGTACTCTGCGCCTCTTTTTTGGCGCTAGCCTCTGCGCTGATGAGTTGTACAGGAATTAACTGGAGCTCATCTAGACAAAACAGAGGAATTTAGCGGAAAAGTTGCCAGTTTGTCACACTGTTACTTATGCGCCACAAAGAGGAGGATGCCCTCCATGAACCGCTGTACGGCCAGGAGAACAAGCACGATCCCCATGATTCGTTCGATAGCAATGAGACCGTTGGGCCCGATGAGCCGTAAAATGCGGCGGGAACCGAGGAGGAGCACGATGCTTAACGTCCACGCGATAAAAATGCTCAAGACCATCGGCCAGACAAGGATTTCAGATTGGGAGTAGAGCATGATGGTAGCGAGGAGGGCGGGGCTTGCAATAATCGGTATCGCAATCGGAATCAGAAAAGGTTCCTCTCCATGGATGTGGGGAATGTGCTCCTCCTTGGGGAAGATGATCTTGATGGCGGCCAAAAAGAGGATAGCCCCAGAGGCAAGGTAGATAGTTGTCTCATCGAAGGAAAAGGCCCATGCAATTCTTTCGCCCAAAAGAGAAAAGATAAACATGATAATGAGGGCAAACACCATCTCTCGAGCCACCACAAAACGGTGTCGTGGGGCTTTGAGCTCACGGAGGAGCGACAAAAAATGTTTCATGTTCCCAAGTGGGTTCATGATCAAGAAGAGTGTCAACGCAAGGGTGAATAGCGACATACTGTCCATCATGGGGTTAAAAGGTTAGCCATAGTGATGCGTGCCGCATCGCCAAAGGTATGGAGTCCATGGGTGATCATCGCAATGGCAATCATCATAAGAATCATCCCCATGAGCTGCTCGAGGGCAATAAGTCCGCGCTTCCCAACAAGTTTTTGCATGTAGACGGCCCCTGTGACAATGACAATGATTACTGACCACGCAATCAAAATGGCTAGAGCTACCTTAGCGGTAGGCTCTTGTTTTGCAAAAACCATAATGTTCGAAAAGCAGCCGCCACCAGTAATGAGGGGCGTTGCGATCGGAACGATGAACGGTTCCTTCGAAAGACCGGGGGATGACCCTGAGCTCTCAGCCTGGGTTGGGAAGATCATCCCGATCGCTACTAACAGCACGATGAGGCCACCACCAAGCTGGACAGCATAGAGTTGAATGTGAGTGACTGCCAAAAATGGCTCGCCCAAAAAGAGGAAGAAGTAGGCAATCGACATGGAGATGACTGATTCACGGAAGAGAATAAATTTCTGCCGCTTAAACTCAAAATCTTTCACCATGGAGACGAAGAGAGGAACCCCGCCAATAGGGTTTGCGATCAAAAATAGCACGAAAGCTATCTGAAAGACACTCATGGAGGTCATATACTGTTATATCCTCTCATTTTCGAATATATACAGTCGTTGCCAATCCACCGATAATCCCTGCGCCGGTGGCACAGCACAATGCAATCACTGGAAAGACGAACGACACTGCGGTCGACACGGCCACTACAAGAACCTGCAGCACTGTAAATCGACGTAACTGCTTTAAGAGGTCCTCCCCAGCCGGGTCCAAAATATTGTAGTGAATGGCCACTTTCTTGGCAAGGAATCCGAGACCAAACCCCAAGACTGCCCCCAGAAGCGTGTGAAAGGGGGGAGCGCTTATGACCTTTGCGGCAATCTGGCAAATCACGGGTGAGATACCTATTCCGCACCACAGCGTATTCTCCTCCTGATTCTCCAAGTCAATAATTGGTTGTTGTTGGTTCAGCTGTCGTTGCGGTGCCACCTGCGCTGCTAAATGTGTACAGGGCTGTGTTGCCATCATGGGAAACCTCCTTGGTTTGGGAATTCACACTAGCAGGGAGGTTATTTAGCTGCGATTGTAGAGTTGTGTTCGACTGTCTGCCACCAGCGGTCAATCCACGTTTCTTGCGTCGAGGAAAGCGGCTCGATGAGGAGCAGGCTATCATTGTTTGACGAGAATCCAGCTTGAGTCCAGTTGGTAGATCCGGCCACGAGGCATGAATCGATAACGGCCGTTTTGTAATGCAGGAGGCCTGACTTCGTGCGAACGCCCACTCTCATGCCGTCCCGTTTACACTGAAGGAAGGCGCGCCGGCTCGTCACGCGTGCCATCTCTTGATCGAAAACAACACGAACATCGATGCCTCGTTTTTTGGCCCGCGTGAGGGCATCTGTGAGGAGTGGATGGGTGAAGGTAAACATGGCCACAAAGACTCGCTTCTGCGCCCGGTCGATCCGTTCGATGAGCGTCTGCAGCGACTGGGGGCCGTGAGTTGGATGGATGAAAAAGGTGAGGTTTTGTTCTGGGAGGCTGATGTGGATGGGGGGATTGGTGAATTGGGTAGACTGGATAAAACTGCCGGCAAGCGTCTCAATCTGGTCGGCCATGGCGGGCGAATTCAGCCCCACCAGAAGATTGCCTTGCTGGAAGAAAGAGTTTGTCGTGAAATTGGCCGAACCTATCCAGACAACCTTGTGGTCGATGGCCAAGAGCTTATGGTGCATCAGCCCTCTATTGTGGCGTGGGTAGGCATGGATCTTTTTACCGAGGAGGAAATCCAGATCTGGGGATTCGCCAGAGTCATAGACGATGTCGACCTTCACACCACGGTCTGCGGCCGATTTGAGGGAGGCAATAATCTTTTTATCGGTGAGGGAGTAGATGAGGAGCACGATGGAGTGAGAGGCCTGATCGATAGATTCTTTCAGAGAGGGGCGCAGAGGATCATTCAGATCGGTAGCCAGGAGGCCGCACGATCCGGTCTGTTCCTGAACGGAGAGCAGTTGGGGGCTAAAGCAGGAATGGCTGATGAGGGTGTAGAGGCAGATGGCAAGGAGCGTGGCGAAAACCGACTTAAGGGAAAGAAAGGTTTTTATATGAGAAGAGCGGGAAGTGCGATGTTTCGAAAAATGACGCATGGTTCCATCCTAAGGCCCCTAAGCAACAACTCAATGGGAAGAATTGGGGAAGGTCCAGACAAGGGTCGTTCCTGCCCTTCTCTGTGCACTCTGTGTCCTCTGTGGTTAAAATAATAGTAATGAAATGATATACATGATAGAATGATGTGAATGATAAAAATTTTTATCATTCACATCATTCTATCATGTATATCATTGTTAGCTCCCTTGATGACGCAGTCTTGGTAAGCAGCTTCCCGTGAACCGAAAATTGGAATCATGCCAAAGGAGGAAGCTTTAAATCTTCTGGCCGTTCTTGCGTAGATCCCCAATAACGTGTGCCACTCCCAACTTCTCAATCGTGCGCATAGCGGCACAGGAGAGGCGTAAGGTGACAAACCGTTTCTCTTCAGGGAACCATACCCGTTTTTCTTGGAGGTTTGGTTGGAAGCAGCGGCGCGTCTTTCCGGTTACTTTAAGACCGATGCCCTTCTTTTTCTTTGCAATACCCCGAGTGACATATCGAAAGCCCTTGGATGGCTTTCTCTGAGTGATTTGGCAGACTTTTGACATAAAAATTAAACCCTGATCATTGAGAAATGATATAGTACCAAACTCGTTCGCATTACTGCAAGCCCTGTTTGTGCTTCTTGACATCTCGATGAATTCCTTGTAAATTGGAATAGAGAGTGCCAAATTGCAAGGAAAATCCATGAAAAGAGAGTTTTTTCTCCAAAAAATTGAATCTCA
>JAJZPP010000125.1 GCA_021811115.1 bacterium
GGTATAGTAAAAAACTCTTCCCATTCACAGCTTTCTGAGTGCGATTGACATTTCATCGGCCAAGGAAATAGCTTGTAAGTGTGGTTGCGTTGCAATAGTATTCTCGGGTAGAGTCACTAGTAATCCCTCTTAAGCAATGTGAGTGTGCTATGAAAGGAGCCCCAAAGCTATTTGGTACAGATGGCGTACGAGGACGAGCCAATCTTTTCCCAATGACAGTAGAACTCGCCCTGGCGTTAGGACGGGCGGTCGGAAAGAGCTTTCGATCGCTTCCTGGCAAACACCGCGTGGTTATCGGCAAAGACACCCGTCTCTCCTGTTACATGTATGAAAACGCACTCATCTCAGGGCTCTGCTCGATGGGCGTTGATACCTTTATGCTCGGCCCCTTACCTACGCCTGCAGTTGCTTTTATCACCAAGGCGTACCGCGCTGATGCTGGCATTGTCATCTCAGCCTCCCATAACCCCTTTTACGACAATGGCATCAAGTTCTTTTCGGCTGAAGGGTTTAAGCCACAGGAGGAGTGGGAGCGAGAAATGGAGGCGCTCATTGCGCGTGGCTCAGCTGCCTTTGAGGATGACTTACCAAAGGATTGCGAGATTGGGAAAAACGCCAGAATTAATGACGCAGACGGTCGGTACATCGAATTTGTCAAAGCCACCTTCCCCCGCAAACTATCGCTGAAGGGCTTGACCATTGCTCTGGATACCGCCAACGGTGCCTCCTACAAGGTCGCTCCATTGGTTTTTCGTGAACTGGATGCCGAAGTGTTCGTCTACGCCAATGTGCCAAATGGGTTGAATATCAACGACGGATGCGGAGCGCTCCATCCAGAGAATGTTCAGAAGGCCGTCATCGACCACCGCGCCGATGTTGGCATCGCCCTTGACGGAGATGGGGATAGGGTGATCATGGTCGATGAGAATGCTCAGATTGTCGACGGTGATGCCATCCTGGCTATTTGTGCGAAGGACTTATTCTATAAAAAAATGCTTCCTCACAATCGGATCGTGTCAACCGTGATGGGCAATCTTGGGTACATTTCTACCCTCCGAGATATGGGTGTGGAAGTACTCACATCCCAGGTTGGCGATCGCTACGTGCTCCAGGAGATGTTGAGGACCGAGGCGGCTGTTGGAGGGGAACCGAGCGGCCACATCATTTTCCTTGATCATAATACGACCGGCGATGGGCTCGTGGCAGCATTGCAGGTCATGCGGATTATGATTGAGACAGGAAATAAGCTCTCAGAACTGGTCAGCGCCTTTAAAAAGTTTCCACAAATATGTGTCAATGTACCAGTGAGGGCAAAGCCTCCTCTTGATACGGTTGAGGGCCTTCGTGTGGCGATGGCTGAAATAGAGCAGCAGCTTGGTGAAAACGGCCGGCTTCTCGTCCGTTACTCCGGGACAGAAAGCCTCCTTCGCATTATGGTGGAAGGGCCAAAGCGGACTCTCCTGCAGCAGTATGCTGACACGCTGGCAACCATTGTAAAAATTCAAATAGGTGCTTAATATGTGCGGAATCTTTGCCTATGTAGGTCCCAAAACGACTATCAGGGTGGCTCTTGAGGGGCTGCGAAAAGTTGAGTATCGTGGATACGATTCAGCAGGGATCGCCTACATTAATGAGGGTAAGCTGGCGACGAAAAAGGCTGTCGGGAAGCTTGCCAACCTGGAAAAGGTTCTTGGAGAGGATGCTTCCCCATGTATTATTGCCCATACCCGCTGGGCGACCCATGGGAAAGTGACAGAAACCAATGCACACCCTATTCTGGACCAAACCGATTCTATTGCTGTGGTCCACAACGGCATTGTGGAAAACTTTGAGCAGCTCCGGCATGAGCTTGAGCGAGAAGGGGTGACGTTTCGCACTGAGACTGATACAGAGGTGATCGCCAATCTTATTGCCAAGTTCTACACGGATGATCTTCTCCGTGCTGTTCAGGAGGTCATGCCACTATTGACAGGCTCTTCTGCCTTTGTTGCCATTCACAAAAACCATCCTGATGAGTGTGTGGCGGCTAAAATTGGGAGCCCCATTGTTGTTGGTGTTGGTGAAGGCGAGATGATTCTGGCCTCCGATCCAAACGCCATTATCCACCACACGAGGGATGTCATCTACCTTTCTGACGGCGAAGTGGTGCGCATCAAACCCCATAGTGTCGAACTGTTTGATGCGAGCCGAACCCCCATTTCCAAAAAGGTGGAACAGCTGGCACACAGCGCTGAGGAGTTTTCGAAGGGCAACTTTGAACACTATACGCTCAAAGAGATCCATGATCAGCCGCAGGCGATTCGCAATGCGATGCTCTCACGATTCCTCGAGGAGTATGGAACAGCCATATTCGAAGATCTCCAGATTAAACCGGCCAATCTTCTGGCTGTGAAGCGTATCGTGATTGTGGCTGCAGGCACCTCGTTCCACGCAGGCCTTATTGCAGGGTACATGCTCGAAGAGATTGCCCGCATCCCAACCGATGTAGAAATCTCTTCTGAATTTCGATACCGGAACCCCATCGTGGCTGATGGGACGCTTGTTTTGGCGATCAGCCAATCTGGAGAGACTGCCGATACCATTGCTGCGGTCAGAGAGTTGAAAGCCAAGGGAGCCACTGTGATCGGTATCTGCAACGTCCATGGCTCTACGTTAAGCCGTGAGGCTGATGGGACGCTCTTCCTTCGGGCAGGCCCTGAGATCGGTGTCTGTTCGACGAAGGCGTTTACCACGCAGTTGACGGTGCTCGCCCTCTTCACGTTGATGATGGCCCGTCTTCGGCATATCAGTAAGACGGAAGGGCAGGAGTTTCTCACAGCCCTCAAAGCTATTCCAGGCCAGGTGGAGCAGATTCTTTCGCAATCGGATGCGATCCAGCAGCTTGCAGAAACATATGCGCAGTTTAACGACTTCTTCTTCATCGGTCGCCGCTACATGTTCCCTACCTGTCTTGAGGGGGCGTTAAAACTCAAAGAGATCGCGTACATTAACGCCAACGGCTATGCGGCGGGAGAGATGAAACATGGGCCTATCGCCTTGCTCAATGAGCGGTGCCCCACGTTGGCGCTCTGTACCGATATGCTGACCTATGACAAAGTTGTCAGCAATGTGATGGAGGCAAGGGCGCGTCATAGTCCTATCTTAGGGATTGCTTTTGAAGGGGACACCAGGCTGAAAAAAATTGCCACCCATCTCATTGAGATTCCTAAAACTCGCGATGAGCTAGCTCCGATCACGACAGCTGTTGTTTGCCAGCTGTTTGCCTATTTCTGTGCGAAGAAACGGGGCGCTGACATTGACCAGCCAAAGAATTTGGCGAAATCAGTTACGGTTGAGTGAGGCTCTTATGGCAACAACAGCAGTTGAATCCAATCGACCCTCTACAATCGATAGGGCGCAGGAGGTTGGGAGCGCATGTGGCCATTCGGGTTTCCTCACGCCTCTTTCACAAAAGATCAACATATTGGCAAAAGGGGCCTTCGCGCTCTTGACGATCGGTCTTGCTGCGACCCTTGTCCTTACTGAGATGGTGGTATTCCTTATTCCGTGGAGCACAACCATTCTTTTCCTCCCGCAAGCAATCTATAGCCACATAAAGTGTCATCGAATACGCGGCGGTGGTGCTGAGGATCAGCGTATGCGGCAGAAACTTTGGGAAAATGCCCGGTCGGCGTACGT
>JAJZPP010000126.1 GCA_021811115.1 bacterium
TTTCTTGGAATTTTTAGTCGTTTTCTTTTTTCTTCCATTTCTTCGAGAATTTTTTTCCCTATCTTATCCTTCTTAAATTTAACTTCGCACAAATACAGAGTATGAAACCGAGATTGAATCATATAGTCAATTTGGCATCCAGGCTGTTTTGTTGTCGCGGTTTGGAAAAAAGGGCCGTCCATGATCACTTCTTCTGCCGAAATATGCAACATCTCCCAGAGAGTTTTATAGTTATGGGTAACAAGGTTTTCAAACTGCAATCCCATGACTCCTTCCCAGCTAGGAAGATTATTCAGCATCGACTCTGGCACTTTTCCTTGTTCGATTTTGACACGGTTCGGACCAATGTATTTCAAATAGAAGCGCAAATAATTATCGCTTAATCGATAGCGGCTTAACTTCCTGTACTGCCCACTTTTCAAATCCCATGCAAATTCTCTTCTTACAAAACCGGCCTTCGTCAATTCATCCAAGTATTGGCTGTACAATCCACCCTGGCTTTTGCCAAGCTCTTTGCAAATTTGAGCAAGTTCTTTGGGGCCGCTGGCGAGGCAAGTCACAAGCTCTTTATGACTCCCTTTGCGGCGAGAAAAAAGATCTGAGAATATCTCGTCAAATTCTCGAACAAGCAGGCCTCCTTTTGCAAAACACAAATCTCGAATATTTTGTTCTGCGGTTAGATTCGGTTTAATCCGCTCTAAGTAGAATGGCACCCCCCCGGTTATAGATAAGACCTTAAATTTCTCATGCGCTGTAATGCGCGTTTCTTTTGGGTGCCAAAAAGCATTGCATGATTTAAGAGGAAGTTCTTCGAGAATCATATCAATCACGATTCTTCCAAGGAATCCGGTATTGCTGAGAATGTTCTTCTCAATCCAAGGAGAGATTGAACCGCAGAGTGCAAAAATCAGATGAGGATTCTTGCTGAAGTACATGTCCCACGCAGTTTTTAAATGGCCTAAGAATTCGAAATCTTTTCCACCCATCCATGAAATTTCATCGAATACAATCAGCACTCGTCCTTGTTGGGTATGTTTGGAAAGGTGCCAGAAGATATTCCCCCAATTATTCGACTGGACGCCAGGAATGCCATTCCTCTCGAGCTGCTGCACGAAAACATCGCGCTGCGACTGTGCTGTTGTCTTAGGCGCTGGAGGGTTCCCGGAAAAAAAATAACTCTTTATTTCTTTGCCGAACTCGGCAAGCAGCCTGCTTTTCCCGATCCTTCTTCTGCCTCGGACCACAATAAGACTTGCGCTTCTCGTGCTCAATAAACCATTGAGCCTTGCCATCTCAGCTTCACGGCCGACAAATTGGGCAGTTTTCATGTGATTCCCCTGAATTTTATACCCATATAGTACCTGTTTTGAGATAATAAATCAATCTGCAAACGGCAAAAATGACTATTTGCGGATGGTTTTTTTGGATCAAAAACACATCTGCAAACGGCATTTTATGCTGTTTGCAGATGTGTTTTTACCATACCATGTCAGCAATTCAGGACGGTCCCATTGCTGAGCGTGATCGTGGAGTGGAGGCTGGAGTGTGGCTCGTGGGATGTAAAGAAGACCTGTTCGGGCTGTTTGCACAGATCGAAAAGCCTCTCTTTTCGAAGACTATCGAGGGTGCTCTCAGCATCGTCGACAAGGAAGAGAGGCTTTTCAGAGGAGCGATCGGCGAGCCACTCCCATTCGCTCCAGCGGAGAGCCAAAGCGACCGCGCGGGCTTGCCCAAGGCTCGCCACCGACCGAACCGGCTTATCTGCCAACGTCCAGGTGAGGTCGTCACGGTGGGGACCTAGAAGCGTCGAGGCAGCACGCGCCTCTTGGAGCCGCCGTTTGGCATACTCCTGCTGATACCATGTTGAGAGGTCTGTTTCCAGAGGCGCCGATGAAGTGTACGACATGGTGAAAGGAACGCCATCGTCAAAGAGGTGGTTGAAATGGCTAACCACTCTGGGAGCCAGTTGGTCGACCGTGCGTCGTCTCTGTGTCACAATGTAGGCGCCAGCCATGGCAAGCTGCTCTTCCCACGCCGCAATCGTCCGAAAACTATTCTGGCGCAGGAGGTGGTTGCGGTAGGTGAGCGCCTTCGTATACCGAGAGAGCATCTGAACGAAGTAAGGGTCGATTTGGGCAATCTGCTCATCGAGAAACTGCCGACGGATGGATGGAGGCCCAAAGACAAGCTCCTGATCTTCAAGCGTCGCTGTCACTCCAAGCAGGTTGCCCAGGAGAGGGGAGGTAGACTCTTGTAGCTGCCCGTCGATCGTCACGTAGCGGCGCTTCATGTCGTAGCGGAGGGAAAGCGATTTGTGGACACCGCCAGAGGTCATCTCACCCTCGATCAGCCACTCAGTCTGCCCGTGCTGGATCATGTCACGCAACTGGTGCGTGCGAAAAGAGGAGCCAAGAATGAGCAGGTTGATCGCCTCTAAGACAGCGGTCTTCCCAGCCGCGTTGTGGCCAATGATTCCATTGATGCCGGTATTAAAGGAAATTTTCTGAGATTTTAAGTGCCGGAACTGCGTGACGTACAACGTGTCAATGCGCATACCGGCCCTTTAGGGACTGGAAAGAAATAAGTGAAATGATTCGGACGAGCGAGACTGCCGAGATGTTGTACCTCGTGACGAGCCCTATAGTGTGCTCTGGGCGAGGAACGAGGTGCAACAGATCAGTAGTCGCAGCCGGATCGAATCGTTTCACTTATTTCTTTCCAGTCCCTTACGTTCCATTGACCCGAAGCGGCATCATGATGAAGAGGGATTGGGGCAGCGGGTTGAGTGAGATGGGGAACTCAAGGTCGGAGAAGATCACGGGATTAAAACAGTCCTGGAAGCCCGTGTAGAGGAATTCTCCACGTGTATGGCGGAGAATATCCAGGAAGTAGAGCGGGTTGAAGGCGGCTTCAAAGCGGGGTCCTGTGTAGTGGACCGGCATCGAGACTCTTCCCTCGCCAATGTCGGCTGTATTGGCCGCGATGGAGAGTAACCCATCGCACAGAGTGCAGCGAACTGAGAGGTTTTGATCGGAGATGAAGAGCGACACCTGGCGCAAGATGGCAGAGAGCTCCTCGCGGTGGAGCGCCACGATCTGATCAATCTGCTGTGGGATCACCCGGTCGGCATCGGGGAACTCGCCCGATAGCAGCTTCGTGAGGACAATTCGACCACCCGCCTCGATGGCGATCTTATCCGTCATGAGGTAGACAGTCGCCGGCTCATCTGTGTCAAGAAGATTTTTTGAAATCTCGTCGACCGCCTTGGATGGGATGATGGAGGTGTAGGAGAGCTGGCCTTCCGATTGGACAGGGATGGTGGTACGTGCCAGCCGTTTCCCATCTGTGCCGATGAGGAGGGCCGCTTCAGCGTTCACGGCAAAGAAGACACCGGTCAGGACGTAGCGGTTTTCATCCTTTGAGACAGCAAAGGAGCTGCGGAAGAGGCCATCTTTGAGATCTTTTTGCTTAATGGTGATTTTGATGGCGCCGCTTAAGTCTGGCAGCGTCGGAAAATCACCCCGAGGCATGCCGTGCAGGCGGAAAGAGGCGGTCTCTGTGACGATGTTGCTGACCTCCTTTTCATTGGCTGACACTTCGATATAGGAGGCGGTGAGCTCTTTGAGCAATTGGGCAAATTTTCGG
>JAJZPP010000127.1 GCA_021811115.1 bacterium
AGGCTAGCGCCTCTCTTTGGCGCTAGCCTCTGCGCTGATGAAAAGATGCAAACATGGGGTGCGCGAAGTGTTTTCTACCCGATCTTCCTCAACTTTATGAGCAGTCGCATTTCTCCCATGAACCACAAAATTTTCCCGCAAAAGCGAGTTTCGCAAAAGCGTCTATAGTGACAAAATACCACGCCAGCTATGATTACGTTTATGTACCACACTAAGGAGTCACCCTATGATACGTTCCGATACTTGGATTCGGAAAATGGCCCAAGAAAAAAAGATGATCGAACCCTTCTGCGATCATCTCATCCGCTACACAGACGACGGTAAAAAAGTGGTCAGCTATGGCCTCTCAAGCTTTGGGTATGATCTCCGAGTCGCTAATGAGTTTAAAGTCTTCACCGACGTGTATAATTGCCTCGTCGATCCCAAAAATTTCCGGGACGGCGCCTTCGTCGATATTAAGGCAGAAGAGTGCATCATCCCCCCCAACTCTTTTGCCCTCGCACGTAGCGTAGAGTACTTTCGCATCCCACGAACCGTTCTCGCCTTCTGCATCGGAAAATCCACCTATGCCCGCTGTGGCATCATTGTCAACGTCACTCCATTTGAACCAGAGTGGGAAGGGTTTGTCACCATTGAAATTTCTAACACCACTCCCCTTCCAGCCAAAATTTACGCAGGAGAGGGTATTGCCCAAATCATCTTCTTCGAGGGGGATCAACCTCCAGAGATCTCCTACGCCGATCGTGGAGGCAAATACATGTTCCAACACGGGATTGTTGGGCCATCTGTATGAGTGGGATAACCGCCTGGCGGGCCGAATTTGAAACAGCAGCAAGCTCTCCTCTTTCCCGCTCTATCTTCTGTATCCTGGCATACACTGTCGTGGCTCTCCTCGTGTATGCCTACGCCTCGTACCGTGTGGCCAATGAATCAGGACCTCTGATCCAACGGTGTGAGCAGCTCCAGAACGAACTGTCGCAAACAACTGGCGCGGTGAAGCGACTCTCAGAGGTTGTGAGCAGCCTTTCTGACCCAAGTGCCGACGAGTATGCCCTTATAACAGAGCTTGGGCGTATTCCAGAGGGCACGTGTAAAATTCTCTTCCCCAAAGATGAGCCATGAGCTTGCTCTCTCTTTCCATAGCACTCATCCTCCTCACCGGGTTCTCGGCCCTCTGTTCAAGCTCAGAGACCGCCTTCTTTTCGCTGCCAACCGCCCGCATCGCCGCATGGCGTAAGAGTGGCGAGCGCAAGAGGAGGATGGTCGCTGCCCTCTTAGCCCGCGCCCAACTCCTGCTCGTCCTCATCTTTACCCTCAACACCTGTACCAACGTCCTCATCCAGAACACCGCCTCATCGCTCTTCGGATCCTTCGGTGGTGGATGGCTGCTGAAAGTGGGATTGCCATTCGTCCTCATCCTGGTGTGTGGAGAATTCGTACCCAAATACTTAGGACTAATGACTGGCGAAAAGCTTGCCACCCTGACCGCCCCCTTTTTCTCTGGCCTCGAAAAGCTGTTGTCGCCGCTGTTGAAACTGTTCACATCATTGGCAGAAATTCTCTCGAGAATCCTCTTCTTCTTCCTGCAGCCAGAGCCTCCCCTGACGCCAAAGCAGCTTGAGGCGGTGATCGAAAGTTCTGAAGACAAAGGCATCGTATCTGCCGATGAAGCCTCCCTCATCCGCAACTACCTGGATTTTGATCGCAAGCAGGCCAGAGAGCTCATGACTCCCCGTGCCACCATGCCTGTCGTCCGACAACCCGATCTGTCCTCAGAGGCAGTTCTGGAACTCCTCTCAAAATCGAAAAAAAAGGTTGTCGTTCTGGTTGACGAGGAATTTGATCGACCCATCGGGGCGCTGGGGTGTAAGGAGGCGCTCCTGTTAGAAAAGGATAAGAGACTGCTCCCGGAAAGCGTTCCCCCTCTCTACTTCATCCCCGAGGTCATGTCGGCTCGACGGGTCCTCCAGGAGTTCGCAGATCGCCGTCTTGAGATTGCCTGTGTTGTCGATGAGCATGGGTCGGTAGCCGGATTCATAGAGTGGGAAGATATCAAGAAAAAACTTCTCGGATTTACATCGAAAAAGCAGGGACTCTTTTCTGCTTTAGGCAAGACGAAGCAAAAATCGATGAGCTTACCAGGAACAACGCCGCTCGAGACTATCAATACTTTTTTTGAAACACACCTTGTCAGCCAGCACCACTCAGCCACCATTGGAGGATGGCTTGCCGAACAGTGCGATGGCATCCCTCCCGTCGGAGCCTCCTATGTCACTGAGGATTTTGTGTTTCGGGTCGTGGTGGCAGATGAGAAGGTCGTCAAGGAAGTGTTTGTCCAAAGGAGGACTCCTCCCCCACCGAAGAGGAGGGAGCCCCGATGACGCTGGTAATCTTCTGGATCCTGGCGACGTTTCTGTCATCCTGTGTCATGTCCTTTTACTCCATGCAGGAGATGGCGTGCATCTCCTACAACCGCTTGCGACTTGAGTTTGCCGTGCGATCTGGGCAGCGACGCGCCAAATGGATAAAGCAGCTCTTAGATACGCCTACAGTCCTGTTTGGAACAACGCTTGTTGGCGTGAACCTCTTCCTGGTCATCAGCTCTGAATCGATGAGGAATCTCTTCGAACAGCTTGGCCTCAACCCAAACCTTTCTCCCCTCATCGAAGCGCCCTATATGATCGTCTTCGGAGAGCTTGTCCCGATGTTCGCGGCTCGACTTTTTCCTGAGCATATGGCCCGCCTTGGCGCCCCCTTCCTCTGGGCAAGCAGCAAAGTACTCGCTCCGATCACCCTGTTGATCGATTCTATTTTCCGACGGCTGCGTCGACTCTTTCTCTCCGAGGAACAGTTGGCGTCGCCTCCACACCTACAGAGGGATGAACTTCGAGAACTGATTGAAGAGAAAAAACCAAGCTATTTTGATGAAGCCAATGAACAGCTGGAATCCATCGTCAGCCGTATCTTTAGCTTCAGCGATAAGGAGGTGCGGCAATTCCTTATTCCTCTCGAGCAGGCTTTCTTTTTGAACTCCTCGCAGCTTTGTGGGCAGGCCAGGATCCAACTGAGCAAGCGTGATGAGGATTTTGCCCTCGTGCGCAACCGACAGAATCGCATTCTGGGAACTGTGGAGCTTATTACGATTCTCAATGCGCCGGCCTCTGCCTCCATCGGATCGTTTGTGCGTCCCCCAACCTATGTTGGAGAGGCTACTGGAGCGACCGAGCTCCTCTTTCGTCTAAAAAAAGAGCATGCAGAGTGCAGTCTGGTGGTAGATTCTAAGGGTGAGGTTATTGGACTTGTTACTCTTGATGATCTGCTCACCCTGTTGACGCGCTCGCAAGGAAGGCCGACCTACCATGCCCACATCTACAAAACAGTCTCCGCAGATGTCAATGTGGAGGCGTTTTTGCACAAGCATCGCATTACGATTCCTTCCATCCCCGCCCGCACCTTTGGCCAGCTGATCGAAACGCTGCAAGGTCGAAAACCCTCGCTCCATGACACCGTATCCTACGGACCGCTCGAGATGAAGGTGCTCGAGGTTGGGATCAGAGGGGCCAAAATCATCCAAATTAAAACGCTATAAGCAAGTACTCATGGAGTTTGGGTAAGGACCCCAGAGGGGACCC
>JAJZPP010000128.1 GCA_021811115.1 bacterium
GTCGCAGATCGCTCCTCGTCCAGAGCACGCTATGGAGTCGTCGCGATCCGCAACATCTCGGCAATCTCGCTCATCCAAATTGCAGCATTTATTCTTGCCCAGTCCCTTAGCCGTGGAGAGGAGGTGTTGGTGGCCTCTATGGACCCCATCAAATGACCCGATACAAAAAGTACACGGTTGGTCAGTCAATCGTGGTCCTAGCATTGTTACCAGCATCATGTACTCATTACTTTGCGCACCATCACCGTCTGAGCAGCTTCAGGTGTGAGCGCCTCAACCGTAGTAAACGGAAGGGCCTCAGCAATACTAAAATGGCCGCAGGCCGTACGGCGGAGCTGCTCCACATACGCCAAACAGCCCAGCCGCTTGCCAAGATCCTGGGCGATAGCCCGTACATAGGTGCCTTTAGAACAGTGAATGTACACCCTCAGATCAGGGTAGGAATAGGAAAGGAGCGTGGTGGCTATCTTCACGAGAGTAGGTTGCGTTTCGACATCGATCCCCCTCCTGGCCAGTTCATAGAGCCTCTTTCCGCCTATTTTTTTTGCTGAAAACATCGGTGGTGTTTGCCAATATTCCCCCTGGAAGTGGCATAAAGAGCTCTCAATCTCCTGAAGCGTAGGTACAGAGTGGCTCGTTGCCACAACAGCGCCGTCCCGATCATACGAATCACGCTCCTGCCCAAGACGAAACGTCGCTTCATACTCTTTATCATGATGGAGGAAGGTGGCCGCCTGGCGCGTCCATGGCCTTCCCAAAAGGAGAACGAGGAGCCCTGTCGCAAATGGATCCAGTGTCCCAGCATGCCCGACAGTTGCTTGCCCGGTTTTCTTCCGCACACAAGCAACGATAGAAAACGAAGTTCTCCCAGAGGGCTTATCAACAAGCAAAATCCCCTCAGGAAAGAGCTTCATTCTTCCTCAGCGGGCTTTGGAGCCACTTTCTCTAAAATCTCGCAGATTCGAAGCTGCTTCTCCAGCCCTTCATCAATGTAGAAGTGGAGTTTGGGGAAGGTTCGTAGGACCACTTTCTTCATCGCCACGTGGGCAATCATCCCAGCTGCTCCATTCAGCGCATCGCAGGTGGCCTGCTTTGCCTTCTGATCACCAATGACGCTGATGAAGACCTTGGCCAGACTCAAATCAGCCGTAATCTCCACCGACATCACTGTCAGGAGCTCTGCCACGCCAGTCAGGTGGTGCAGATCCTTTCGCAAAACCTCAGAAATCACCTCTTTGAGGAGAGAATTTAAACGGGGAACACGGCGTGACATACAATTTACAGCTCTTGCTCATGGTAGACAATTTCATACGCTTCCAGAATATCTCCTACCTCAAATGCGGAGAACCCCTGGAGAAGGATACCGCATTCGGTCCCCTTCGCAGCCTCTTTGATATCCTCTTTAATGCGCTTCAAGGAACTCATGGGGCCTGTGTGAAGGATTTCCTTCCCTCGCCGCACACGCACGTGGCAACCACGCGTAATGGAACCATCGATGATGAAGCACCCAGCGATAATACCCAGCTGCGATGATTTAAAGGTGGCACGGACCTCCGCTTTGCCCCGCTCGACCTCTTCTGGAATCTTATCGAGCAGGCCGCGCATTAAGTCACGAACCTCATCCTGCGCATGGTAAATGATGGAGTGGAGTTTAACAGGAACCCCCCATTCCTTGACCATCGGCTCAGCATGGGCTTCGATCGAAGTTTGGAAGCCGAGAATGACCGCCTTAGATGTGGCTGCCAGTTGGATGTCAGACTCCGTAATTTCGCCAACACCGAAGGAGATAATATTCAAATCAACCTTCACAGATTGAATTCTGGAAAGAGCCGTCTTCAACGCATCCAACGAGCCCTGAACGTCAGCGCGGAGCACGATATTCAGAACCTTCTTCGCAACAGCGCCAGAGGCTTTCTCCATCATGTTCTCAAGAGAAAGGCGTCGTTTGAGCTGGAACTCCTGCTGTCGCAGCCCTTCTCTGCGCCCCTCAGCAATCTCCTTGGCCTCTTTTTCAGATGGGACGACAATGAACTCTTCGCCAGCCGATGGGAGCCCTGAAAGCCCGTTGATACGGACAGGAACCGCAGGACCCGCTTCGGCCACCTCAAGCCCATTCTCATCACGCATCGACTTGATCCGCGCCCACGTGGTGGCAAAGACGAGGCTGTCGCCGAGACGGAGGGTCCCATTTTGAACGAGCACCGTTGTCACAGGCCCAAGCCCGCGACTCATCTCTGACTCAATAACAACACCTCGGGCCCGACTCTTCGGATTGGCGCGAAGCTCCAACACTTCAGATTGGAGGGCCACCATCTCCAGCAATTCGGGAACCCCCTCTCCTGTGAGAGCAGAGCACCGGACCGTGACGGTACGGCCTCCCCACGCTTCAGGGAGTAACTCATGATCTGCCAGCTGGCGGAACACCCGTTCCTGATCAAATGCGGGCCTATCACACTTGTTCACAGCCACAATAATCGTGGCATGGGCCTCTTTTGCTGTCTTGAGCACTTCAACAGTCTGTTCTTTAATGCCCTCATCGCCGGCAATGACCAGTACGACAATATCGGTCACGTTGGCACCCCGCTCACGCATCGCTGAAAAGGCTTCGTGGCCAGGGGTATCGATGATCGTCACCTTTCCCTGCGGCGTCGAAACCAAAAAGGCTCCTATATGCTGGGTAATCGCGCCAACCTCACCCTGAGCCCTATTGGACTTCCTGATAGCATCGATGAGACTGGTTTTGCCATGGTCGACGTGCCCCATGAAGGCTACAACAGGAGGCCTCGAGATACAATCTTCAGGTTTTTCAGCACGCACCTCTTCGAGGACACTCTTATCGGTAATGCGAAGACGTCGTTCCTCTTTGGTATCAATCTCAACCTCACATCCAAGCTCCTGACCGAGGAGCTGGACCATAATTTCGTCTGTGAGAAGATCGTTGAGCGTCACAACAGTCCCCTGCAAGAAGAGTGTTGAGATCAACTGCGAACTTTTTAGCTTCATCTCAGCAGCCAAATCTTTGACAGAGATAGGCAGACGAACGCACACCTTTGAGGGACGTACCACTTCCTGCACATGCTGCACGACCTTTGCTTTAGGCCGCCGCCGACGCCACGTGGTCTCCTCATCGTCAACAGAAATTCCGCCCCGGACTTTTGAAGGTCCAAAAGGCTCTCCCCTCTTCCCAAACCCCTTCCCTTCGGGGGCTTTCGGCTTGGGTTTCCCCTCGCCTCTTTTGAATTTTGGTCCGCCCTCTTCCCCTTTTTCCTCCTGCCACTTCCATGCGACAGGTTTCTCAGCTTCGGTAGCTTGTGGCTCTTTGGCTGGTGGTCGGGCTGCTTTTTCTGCTTTGGGGGCAGCTTCAACAGGCCGCTCTTCCTCTTTTTTGGGTTTTGGCGGAACTTTTTGCGTCTTGGTGCGTAGAGGCTCGTAGGGAGCCTTGACCGCCTTTGCTCCTTTAGCATTGGGAGCTGCCTCAGAGGCCCTTCGGGATGGTTTTGAGGGCAAAATAGGCTTATGCAGAACCGGCCCGAGCCCTTCTGGATTGACGCGGGTTGCCGACAAAAAAGGCTTTGGAGTTGCAGGC
>JAJZPP010000129.1 GCA_021811115.1 bacterium
TTGCTACTATACTGGCCACGGGGTGCGTGTTGCCCCGTCAGTGGATCCTTGGCCCTGTCTTGCCCTCCCCGTCAACAATGAGGGGTTGACCAAGGCGATCCCGGGTTCAGCGCTCCTGCTCGCCATAAAGAAGAGGCACCCGCGCTTGGCGATTGTCTTTCTTGACTGCTGTAACCGCCCCGTGATAACAAAGGCGATCAGCAAAACCGATTTCAACAAAGAGCTAATCATAAAGAAAAAGCCTGCCCTCCCCGGACTGAAAACGCTTTTCCTCAAATCGAAAGGGCTTATCGCCTCCTGTGCAGCCACCAAGGGAGAGGCGGCTCTGACGGTGGTCAAGGGCACTCCATTGGGTGGAGGGTTCACTACGGGCTTTCTGGCAACGCTCAAGCACGTCGGCCACAAGCCCTCCATTTCATGGGCATCTGTCCTTGAGACGACGAGCGGTCTGTGTGCCAGACTCTCGAACGATAAGCAGCATCCAATTTACAGCAAGTGCTCAATAAGTTGAGGTAAGGACCCCGGAGGGGACCCCCCCTTACCTCAACTTTTTCAGCACTGTAAAACAGACGGCACGCTCAAAACCGGAACTTCTACATATGAAACAAAGTGAGAAGGACAATGTGAGAGAACTGAGCTCTTGCCAAAAAATTTTTAAGAAATTAGATTGAGGGTTGACCAGTGAGGCTCTTGCAAGAGCCTCCAGTAATAAGAGGATATTTATGAAATGGTTACTCTGCTCCCTGTGTCTTTTCTCCCACTTTCTCCTTCCAGCCAATGAACAAAGGCCAGTCTTGCGAGCGCTTGTGGCGTGCGATACCTTTTCACAAAACATCCTCAGCGGCTCCAAAGCGGATATTTTCCGGATCCACAAAAGCCTCGATGCCATCTCTTCTCAACTGCACATCAAGTTGCAACTCACCACCCTCACAGGATCAAAACTAAACTCACATAACGTCTCTCACTGGCTCCGCTCTATTCCCCAAGCGACTCAGGACATCGTTTTTTTCTACTACTCTGGCCATGGCACACGACAGCTCTACGATCAAGGCCCCTGGCCGACCCTCATCTTCCCAAAGAAGAAGAACCGGTTCCCCCAAATGTACCAAGGATCGTCCGTTCACAAATACCTCCAAAAACGGAAGGCTCGGCTGTCTATTATCTTCTTTGACTGCTGCAATGGGATGCCATCACGGAGGCCCTCAAACCTACTCGTCCGGGCGTTCGACCCCATCCTTACCAAAAAACCGGCCCTCCCAGGCCTCAGAACGCTTTTTTTGGAGACCGGAGGAATTATCACAGCGAGCGCCGCCTCCCCCGGGGAGCTGGCAACCACCTTTATTAGGGGTCGTCTCACAGGAGGAGTCTTTACAACCGGCTTTATCTTCGCCTTGCAACAGCTTGCGAAAACACCACAAGTCTCCTGGACCGATGTGATGCAATCCACCAAATCGTTCTCTGCCAACATCACCCATGGAGATCAGCATCCCTTCTACGACATCCTCAAATCCCCTCCACAAAAGCGACCATCTATTGTAAGCTTTAAGACATCAACGATCTCTTTTCTAAACTATTAGGAAAATAATGGGTTTATTTCTAAATACTTTTCTCATTCTCTTCTGTTTTCAGGGCATGACGGTGTATTGTGAAGAGATCCGAGCGATCTTCGCCTGCGATACCATCTCTGATATCAAGGTTTCGACCAAACATGACGTCTCCAACCTCACCAAAGCGCTCTCCACCATCGCTAAGCAGACCAACCTCTCATTAAAAATCGATACGCTCGAGGGCAGAGAGCTGACTCACCATCGACTCAATGCGAAAATCGATTCTCTTCGCGGCAAAAATAATGGAGTGGTCCTCTTCTACTACTCTGGCCATGGTTTTCGCACCGATCGAATGAGCACCATCTGGCCCCGGCTGTACTTCCCAGCAAAGAAGGAGCGAGTCTTGACGGAAGAGATTACGGAGAAGCTTAAATCCCTTGGAGCCCGACTGGTCATCATCCTCCTCGACTGCTGTAACAACCCTGCCATCGTAAAATCACCACTCATGGTTCTGCGGGCCAAAGGGGTTGGGCAGCCGAGGAATATGCCAGGGTTAAAAACGCTCTTTCTCAGAAGTCGAGGAACTGTCATTGCCTCAGGCTCGTCTCCTGGGGGCTTTTCATTCTCCTACAAGACGGGCAGCATCTTTACCTCTTCATTCATCGATGCACTCTCCGATCGATGCCTCTCAGAACAGACCTCATGGCAGGCTGTGATGGAGCAAACGATCGCCCGATGTGCGCCGGTCCAACAGCCGATCTACAGAATCAGTTAAAAAGAAAAGTAAACCATAGAGGCATCGTCACCAAAGAGCCGATAGAGGTGGCGACTACAACCCGGACCGCCAACTGTAAATCCCCTCCATAGTGCTGTATGATGACGATTGGAAGAACCGCGCTCGGCATCCCCGCTTGAATAAGGAGAACTATTTTCAAATCATGCGAGATCGGCAGGAAGAAGGCGGCGGCGACAAAACAGAGAGGAATGAGGAAGAGGCGGAGCACGAGCCCTGCTACGATAGGCTTTAAGCCATCCAACGACCTGAGCGAGGGAATGTGATCAAAAACGGTGGCACCGATAATGAGCAGCGCCACAGGAATGGTAGCCTGCCCGACCATGTGCACGAGGCGCGCCGTGGCGAGAGGCAGAGGATTGTACCCGAACACACCGTTCGAGATGATGGCCATGGTGGCGGCTACAAGAGGGGGCGTTGCCACATGTTTGGCCAGTTCGGAAAGAGATGATTTCTTGTGGGTGAGGAGCAAAAAGCCGAGCGACCAGAAGGCAAAATCAAGCCCTACATTGTACAGGAGGAGCATTCCCAACACTTCGGTATTAAAAAAGAGGAGGATTAAGGGAATGGGAATATACCCATAGTTATAGAAGGCGACGCACACACTGAATATGCGTTTTTGTCCCTCATCGGTCATTCCGATCACCCGTGCCCCAATAGAGGCCAGGAGAAGCCCCACTATTACCGTACAAAACCCGAGAACCGGGACGAAGAGGACCGTTCCGATGGACTCGAGCGCTTTGTTTCCGAGGAAGGAATCCAGGTACAGACATGGCGTAAAAACGTGGATGAGGAGCCATTGTAGGCTCGAATCGGCCCCCGGCGCCATAAACGACTTCTTCCGAAACCATGTTCCCAGCAAGGTGAGAGCAAACAGCGGAACAATAGCAAACAAAACTTCAAAAAACGGCATAGACAATCTCCACCTCTCCTCTTACGGAGCGTTAATCATTGAAAAGAGATGTGCAACTAGAGATTATATTCGTCGAAATGATTCTTTCCCACACCATTGGGGACCTGAAAAAAAGGAAATCTCATGGCGCTTTCTCAAGAAGAGCAAACCTTGCTCACCAGTTACCGAGCCCTCCAGCCAAAAGAACGTGAGGTCTGCCGAGCCTTAGCTATTTTAGCCTATGCAAGCCAACCCACGCAGTTACTGGACGTTTTTCTAAAGGGCATGCCGCTCTCCAAAACAACCGGCATACTCAACAAGAATGATGTAGACAGGATTGTCCAAAC
>JAJZPP010000130.1 GCA_021811115.1 bacterium
GATATTGCTCGACCTAAGCCATGATCGGGGAATGCGTGTTGAAGCATGGTTAGTGTGTTTTCGCATTCACTCAACATACGTAGAGCTGATAGGTGAATTTCCCTAAATCTTGCTTTTAGAAGTATGTTTGCGATCGTCGTTTCGTGTTGGGAAAAACGTTTTTGAGCTTTCAGTACTCTCACAATTTGATTTTGGTACGCGCTTGACTGGGGTACTTCAGTAATAAAAATGTGCTCTGAGCGTAAGGCTAGAAGGCAGACCGGCAATGGCGTTTCAAGTGCGGCGATGGGAGGGAGAATGGTAACACCATGTTCCTTGTTGGTGAAATAAAATCTATATCCTTGTTTTTTGAGAGAAGCCCTAATCTCCAGTGCTCTGTCGAGAGTGTGTGAACATAGGTCCAACCCACGAATAAGAAACCATTCTGTCGCTTTGCTCATGAGGGTTCCTCGATTTTTCTCATATTCAGAAATTGGCTGAATGTGAGGAACTTCGAGGGTTTCGCTAGTACGTACCCCTGCAGACAAACGCTCACTCACTTGAGAATGGAGAATACCGAGACGGTCA
Organism: bacterium; assembly: GCA_021811115.1. Taxonomy (GTDB): domain Bacteria; phylum Chlamydiota; class Chlamydiia; order Chlamydiales; family FEN-1388; genus JAJZPP01. The sequence goes on from JAJZPP010000130.1 coordinate 568, forward strand.
ACAATTTTTTCGATGAGGTCTAAGTTAACGGAAGAACCTTTCCTTCCGGTCGGTTCAGAAACAGTTAATGCTTTCTTTGCTTTGTCTCCATAGAGATACACGACATCGCGAAACTCGGCGAGAAAGACTTTATTTGGAACCATATCAGGAGAGACCTGATTCAGGAATTGCAATGTGAGGGTCAATATTGTGTTGTGGGGAGAATTCGCAAGTTTCCCTCTGATAGGTATCAGGTGATCGTTCAGAATTGTATGGGACGTTGAAGTTACGGTACGAAAATTTTTAAATAGATCCTCAATTGAAAGCTGAATATTAGTTGACATATGTATTCCTATTTCATGAATTGTTAAATAGATTATATAAAAATGAGACTAAAAATCGAATAAATAAAGAATATGCCCGAACTGCACTGGGTATATTAGGGACTGTGCAAAAATAACTTACCCGATTTGGGTGAGCGAAACCGTTGAGATGTCGAAGATCGTGACGACCCTTATAGCCCGCTATGGGGGAGGAACGATCGTCAACAGATCAATGGTCGCAGCCAGTCAAATGCAGCATTTATTTATGCCCGACTCCTTAGTGCCCTCGATCCCGTTGCCACGGCTTGGTAGCCAACAGTTCGAGCATGGGAAGGTAGTGTTCCGATGAGGCTTGTTGGAACACTTCGCTTGGGAGCGTCCGACCATGCTGGAAGCTTCCAACAAAAAGCGTGTAGGGCATTTCACACCTATCTTGTGACGAGGCGTGGACCGCTATGTGTCGATCATCCCTCTCATACGTGAGCAGGTAGTGGATCTCATTCTCCCCAGAGAATTCAACGCACGTAATGTTGCCCTCCTCCATGATGCCGCTGTCAGAAGGCGTGAGGAAGACCGACGTTTCATGCTGATTGGTCCTGTATCGGATCAGAGAGTGGTCCGGAGTATCTTCAAACGAGAGCGGCTCCCAGTGTAATCGGCTGGCCAGCCACGCTTGCAGAAAGAGTGCTTGGGAATCCTGAATGCTGTTTTGACTGGGCGTGATCCGGTGGCTGTACCGGATCTCGAGACGGTTACAGTGCTTCAGATGCAAGAGCCGTTCTGGGGTGTTGAAGACGCGCGCCAAACTTTCGCGCCACGGCTTTGTGCGGGCCCAATTCAGATCCACGTATTTGACTTGGTGGGGGAGGGCCAGCAGTCGCGTGGCGAAATCGCCCACATTATCCAGCCGGGAAATGTCGAAGACGATGCGGCCCACATACGGCTCCAGTTGATCCACCAGAGGCTGCAGGTGCATGGGATCATGGCCTAAGAGGAGGAAGGCGGGTAAGTCGGCAATAATCTCGGGGATGATGATGAAGGGGACTTTGTGCACTTGATCGGTAGAGCAGTGTATCGTCAGGACATCACAGGTGGGCGCCGCCGGCCCTTCGCCGATGAGCCGACAGCAGCTTTGCCGTCGCAGCTCCGATGGCCCACCTTCATCGGTGATGGAAACAAAAATAATCTTGCACGGAAATTTTCTGGCAATGATCTCCACAATTTTCTGGCAGTGGAGCGCCCGTTCCACATCCCGTGCCAGAACAATCAGGGTAAAGAGGCTCGCCTTGAGCGTATTTCGGCCTTCTGGCACCTCTGAGACGGGCATCGAACCAAAAATGTCTTCTTCATACAGTTGCATATTCTACTCCACTCATAAGAGTCGCCAGTGTCGGCCTTCATGCTGCATCATCTGATTGGCTGCTTCCGGTCCCCACGACCCTGAAGCGTAATTTGGAAAATCACCCGGACGGTTTTGGTTCCAATGATCCAAGATTGGCTGCAAAAACTTCCACGAGGCCATCACTTCATCTTGCCGGGCAAAAAGCGTCTGGTCCCCAATCATACAATCGCACAGCAGCCGCTCGTACGCCTCTGGAGCGGTGGTCCCAAAGTGAGAGCTGTACCGAAAATCCATCTTGACCGGCTGGATCAGCAGCGCCGCCCCAGGAACTTTTGAGCTCAACTTCAGAGAGATGCCCTCATCTGGAGAAATCCTGAAGACCAGCGTATTGGGTTCATTTGGGATGAGGGCGTTGAAGAGAACTCCTGGAGCCTCTTTGAAGACAACAGCGATCTCGGTCGCCCGTTTTGGCAGCCGTTTGCCTGTTCTCAAGAAGAAGGGGACTCCTGCCCACCGCCAATTGTCAATGAAGAGCTCGAGCGCAACAAATGTCTCGACAGGAGAGGTTGGAGAGACATTCTCTTCCTGGTTGTACGCCTTGACAGGCTCTCCCTGGATGAACCCTGCCCCATACTGTCCTCGAACCGCGTATCGGTCGATGAGGTGGGGTGTGAGCGGTCGGAGCGAATGGAGGACTTTGACCTTCTCGTTGCGAATCGCATTGGCGCTCACGTTGGCGGGAGGCTCCATGGCGACGAGGGAGACGATCTGCATCATGTGGTTTTGGACAATATCTCGGAGCATGCCCTGCTCTTCAAAGAGTTTTCCTCGTGTTTCAACGCCCAAATCCTCGCTGACAGTAATTTGGATGTGATCGATGTACCTATTGTTCCAGATCGCTTCGAAAATGGCGTTGGAGAACCGGAGCACCAAAAGGTTCTGCACGGTCTCCTTCCCCAGCCAGTGGTCGATGCGGAACAGCTGCTCTTCTGATAAAAATTCGTCCAGCTGCTGCTGGAGCTGTATGGCGCTAGAAAGATCGTGACCAAACGGTTTTTCAATGACGACGCGAGAAAATTTTGGCCTTCTACTCTTGGTGTCGTAGAGAAGACCGTGTTGTTTTAATTTCTCTACGATTGTAGGAAAATGGCTCGGAGGGGTTGAGAGGTAGAAGATGCGATTTCCAGCTGTGCCGTACTTGGTGTCGCACTGTTTGAGGAGCTCTGCGAGGGAGTCATAGCTGGAATCGTTCTCAAATTCACCACGATGGTAGAGTAGCTGCTCGCTAAAGGTTTGCCACACATCCCTGTCAACCGGTTT
>JAJZPP010000131.1 GCA_021811115.1 bacterium
GTTTACACAGCGCGGCGATGATTTGGGTCAGGCCGATGAAGAGTGTCAGAACTGTGATCAGCTCGATCGACACCTCCAACCGATCGCCCCCGGTGTACACTTTGGAGAATAACTCGGCAGCCGCCGCCTGGACGAGGATGGAGGTGGCATTATTGGGCCCGATGACAAGATGGCTTGAAGAACTCAAGAGCGCTGAAATCATGGTGCCAAGCACCATCGAGATGATACCGGCGATGGGAGGCACGTTGGCGACCACAGAATAGGCAAGCGCCTGTGGAATGGAGAGACAAGCTACGGCAAAGGCGGCAAAACAGTCGGCCCGCGCCTTGACGAGCGAATACCCCTCAATATCTTTGGCCAACGGCTCAAATGACAGACCGTCATACAATCGGCCAGCATGTTCTCGAGACATCTTTCCCCTGCACTTTTGCTTGACAATAGCACAGAAAAGAGCATTTACTCTAGAGACTATTCAATAGTAGAGGGAAACAGTATGCGCTCGTGGATTTTTCTCATTTTTACCTCAGTCACCTGCTTTGCAGCCCCATCTTCACTAGAAGAGAAGGTCTCACAGCTCGTCATGACCGCCGACTATGGGGATGAGTATCAGGCCCAAAAAGATGGCAAAGCCAGCGTTGCTGAAATTCGGGAGCGAGTCAACAGACTGGTTGCGGAAAACCAAGTCGCAGGCGTCTTCTTTCAAGGCAAATGGACTCCCAATGGGCTGCGAGAGCGTATCAGACAACTCCAGAATCTTGCCAAACGGCCGCTCATCATGGCGCAAGATATGGAGTGGGGGCTTGCCATGCGCCACGACGGGGTTGTGGAGCTCCCCAAACAGCTGTGCATCGGCGCCATAGTCGATAGCGAGGCCGTCGAAGAGTGGGCCTCAGCCTGTGCCAAAGAGGCTCAGTCCCTCGGCATCAATCTCATCCTAGGACCCGACGCCGATATCTACCTCTATCCCAATAACCCGGTCATCCACGATCGATCGTTTGGGAGTAATCCTGAAGAGGTGGCAAAAAAAGTGGTCACTGTGGTCAATGCATTGACTCAAGCTGGGATATTTGCCTGCGTCAAACATTTTCCTGGCCTCGGAAGAACAAAAAAAGATCCCCATACCAGCCTGCCGAGTCTGAAAGTAAGCTATGAGGAGCTCGAAAAAGCCGATCTTGTGCCCTTCAAAGCCTCCATTGCGGCCGAAGTGCCCTGTGTCATGACCACCCATATCGCCCTCCCAAAAACGGAGAGCGGAGAGACGGCAGCCTCCTTATCACCCTTTTGGGTCAAAAAGGTACTCCGAGATGAGTGCCACTTCCGTGGCGTTGCCATTACGGATGATCTCATTATGGGAGCAACGCTCGCTGAAAAAACAATCCCCACAGCGGCGGTTGAAGCTATTCGTGCAGGAAACGACCTGTGCCTCATAGGAAGAGAGACAAAGGAGAGTGTGGATGCCATTGTGGCAGCTGTGCAGTCAGGCGCCCTCTCAGAGAAAGAGATCGATGAACATCTTGGCCGTGTCAACCAGCTGAAGAGAGCTATACGCGTCCAGCAGGTGGGGCGAGAACAGTGCGTTGCCTCCACGATTGAGTTGAGTCGACGGTTGTATAAACAGGCGTTAACGCTTGTCGGCGCCCCTCTGCCGCAGAAAATGGACCAGACGCTCGTTGTCCAGGTTGGTTCTACGCCTCTTTCCCCATTTCTCAGACGACTCTCTGAGCACATCCCATCACTTCAGATCGATGCGATCAGAAAAGATCCTCGAGAAGAGGATGTGGATGGCATTATCGATGATTTAAGAAACAAAAAAGAGGTTCTGATTGTTCTCTGCGATCTGGAACGCACTCCCGCGACCTCCTATGGCCTATCAAAAAATCTCCTGGCAGCGCTTCAGCGAATAAGCCAATCCGGAAAGAGTATCCGGTACATCATATTTGGTTCGCCGTATGTGCTCTCCTCCCTTCCGCAGCCTCTTACCTCCGCCTTGATCGCTTATGAGGCTACTCAAGAGGCGCAGGAGGCGGCATTTGAGGCTCTTGTTGGGAAGGTAAGGCCGGAGGGGAGGGTTCCAGTTCAACTGGAAACACCCTCCCAGTGAACCGCCGATACGCAGCTGTAGTCTGTGGTGGAAGGTCGAGCGTCTGGTCTCTTTGACGGGGAATAACAGAGGGTCGTCCTGTTCTTCTCGGGATCCTCTCTGACAGGCTAAGAATGAAAAAGGCATGATTCACGTGTTGCGGATTGATGCAACACAGCTCCGGGGTGAGATCTTTCAACATCGGATCACGCGACAGCTCAGGCCAATACGTGGTGAGCACCTTACAAGCTCTGTACACTGCGTGTACACCCTCTTCCATGGTGATGGGTTTGTCTTTATCCGGTAATCGATAATCCATGTTCCATTCGCCACTTGGCCCATTTACCACAAACTTGCTCCAATACCTCCTCTGCACATTTTGAGCCAGTTTGATTCCAAATCGCCAGAGAGCCACCTTATAGGTAGCGAGCAGGAATCTGCGCCTAAGCAGAGAAGCCTCTTCTTTAGGAGTGAGAATTCCTTTTGTTGAAATAATTTCTTGCCAGCTCGTTACATCATCCCTTGGAAACGTTTGAAGATAGGACGCACAAGCAGATTCAAAAATACGTTTTGCCTTATTCGCTCGAATAATGCCTTCGTCAACTGTAAACTCCAATAAATTGAACGCACAATCGCTTTTCTCGCGCATGTGTAACCCAATATCTACCCAGTTAGCGGCATGACTCACATGAGCTTGAATAGAGCCCAAACCGTTGACGAGATACTCCCACATCCTATTCCCCTCCCAAACTCTCGAGTCTGCTGAATAACAATCGCATACACTTCTGAAACAGAGGGCAGCCGCCTGCTGGCACTGGATGATAGTGGTGAAACTAGAAGGATTTTCATAATGACAAAAATCGTCGACGATCTTCGAAGCTTTCTGATACTCGCTAAGGAGTCTCGACGAGGGACTTTGCACTTCAAAAGACATCGTTATCCTCCAAGTTTTCAATGACGTGGGCAACAGCGCTCACATCGCGATCAAGGGTGGATGGTGAATCACTTGAGGGCTGTGGACGTGCTTTCGACTCTTTTCCGCGGAGAGTCAGGATAAAAGGAACGCCCTCAAAAGCGAACGTAGACCGGAGTTGATTGGTAATATACCGCTTGTAGGAAGCATCCATGAGGAGAGGAGAGTTCACAAAAAGAACAAATTGCGGCGGGCGCACATCGATCTGGGCCATGTAGTAGATGCGCAGCCGCCTCCCATGGATCATTGGGGCGTGGTACTGCTGCATCCACCCCATGAGCGCCTTATTGAGCTTGTGGGTAGGAATCCGTTGAGAAAGAGAGGCTAACACCGTATCGAAAAGAGGAAAGAGTCTGGGCAGATTCCTTCCAGTTTTTGCTGAGATGATGATTTTGGGGCAGTGAGCCAAAAAGGGAATCTCCAGCTCAAGCCCCTTCATCACGTGTTCCATACGAAAATGTTTTACAAGATCCCAC
>JAJZPP010000132.1 GCA_021811115.1 bacterium
ATCGTGACGAGCCCTATAGTGTGCTCTCTCGCGAGGAACGATCGTTCACAGACCAATTGGTCGCAGCCGGCCAAATTGGCCGGATTATTTCTTTAAGGCCCCTTAGGGTATCGGCCCCTACTTTGTCAAACCCCACTTACGGCCCATCAGTTTTTCAATAACCTTCTTTCTTCTATAGCGCAAAGCCTTCCATGAAAATCTTTTACTTTACTTCGTTTTCAAGAGGAGTTTTGTCAAAGAATTTCTTTGTGTTACTGAGCGTGGTGTGAGCAATCTCTTGCAGAGCCTCCTTTGTGAAGAACGCCTGATGAGCCGATACCATCACGTTGGGGAAGGTCATTAATCGCGCCAGCGTATCATCGTCTATGAATGAGTGCGACAAATCTTCAAAGAAGAACCGCTCCTCTTCTTCATACACATCAAGAGCCGCTCCAGCGATATGTTTGGATTTCAAAGCATCGATGAGATCATGGGTATGGATTAATCCTCCTCGACTGGTGTTGATCAGGAGGGCTCCAGGACGCATCTTGCGAATGGTTGCCGCATTGATCAGATGGTGCGTTTCGTGGGTGAGGGGACAGTGGAGTGAGACAATGTGAGATTCTCGAAAAAGCGTGTCCAAATCTGTGTAGAAGCAGTCAATTTCCTTGATCAGATCGTTATTGACCCGATGATCATAGACGAGCACCCTCATCCCAAACCCGTGGAGGAGTTTTGCCACAATCGATCCAATGAGCCCTGAACCAATGATGCCCACGGTCTTGCCGTGCATGTCAAACCCCTGCAATCCGACGAGGCTGAAATTGTTCGCCTTGGTTCGTGAGTAAGCAAGGTGGAGCTTCCGATTGAGGGAGAGCATGAGGCCAACGGTAAACTCGGCTACCGCGTATGGCGTGTATCTGGGAACTCGTACGACTTTGAGCCTATCTTTTGTAGCGGCTAAATCGATGTGGTTGTACCCGTTGGATCGAAGGGCAAGCAGCCGTACGCCATGGTGGTAGAGGGTATCGGCCAGTTCAGCATTGACCAGATCATGAACGAAAAGACAAATGGCTTCAAAACCGGCAGCAAGGATGGCTGTCTCTTTTGAGAGCCGCGGCTCAAAAAAGGTCAGCTCAAATCCGTATGTGTCATTGGCTTCTCGAAAACTCTCTTCGTCATACGGTTTGGTATCAAATATGGCCAGACGTTGTGGCATACCCAATTCTCCTATTTATACTCATTTTTGAACGGTGCTGGTAGCAGGAGATTTTTCGCAAGCAAAGAACTCCAAAAAGTGATACGATACACATATACCCATTTTAAGTTGATGAATCGTCTTTACATCCAGGCGAACGCTCTCGGGATAAAGGCGAGCGAGAAAGGCCCAGTATCGCGAATACAGGAACCTTTCTCGTCGCCTTTATCGCGAGGCGTTCGCTCGTTGTAAAGACGATTCATCAATTTAAAGTGGGTATCATTATTCACAAAAAGCTACCGTATGAAGAATAAACTTGTCCCTCAGAATCCTATTATCCTCCGGCGTCATGGAGGCGTTTGCTAAATCGGATGACGAACGAGACTTTTATTTAGATAAACTCGAAGGGTTTCTCGTTTTTGTTGATCTCGATAAATCCCAAGACGAACTGGATGATCTGATGGAGGAGCTCTCAGCTCATAAGGAGAGATATGTTCCGATCCCGAAATTGACCTTCTATGAGATTAAAAAGGTCATGGAGGGATTTGTAAACGAAAAAGTTTACGATATCGATACTAAAGAGAAGCTCATCGATATTATCCAGTCCAAAGAGGCTCGGGAAAATTTTCTAGAATTCATTTATGACCACCATACTGAATTGGAAAAGTGGCAGCAGTACTACCAAGAGCGGTTCCGGATTCGCATTATTGAGTGGTTGCGCCAAAACGCGTTTGATTTTGTGTTTGAGGAGGATGTTGAGTTGACCAAAGCCACTGTGGAGAAGGTGAAACTCAGTATGTTTACTCCAAAAGCGGCTAAGGATATTGCTCAGGCACGCAAATTGCTTGCTACAAAGGCTGCAACCTATTACTCCAGTGAAGCGCTCAACCCCCGGCCCAAGCGAGGCCGTCCTCCCAAGCAGGTGGTCAAGGTCGAGATTGAGCCACAATTTTCTCAGGATATTTACAGCTCTATTCCTAAGGGCATCAAACCATTTCTCTTCGCTCCAGATTACCATTCAGCGTCGATGATTTTTACCTTCTCTGGGAAGTACGCCTCTGAAGCCGACCTGTTGGCCCATCGAAAGCAGCAGCTCCAATCCAATTTGGACTTACAAACACTGAGTCAAAAGCTGTCCGCCTTGCGTACGTTGTCTTCCAATTGGAGCCGCTCTGAAGAGCCTGAGTCCTTTGAGGAGGAAGAAGAAGAGGAGGAGGAGGAAGAAGAACCACCTGCGACTCCAAAGCGTCGGCCTCCTGCCAAAAAAGCGGCGCCACCCCCCAAGAAGAAAGCTCCGCCACCAAAAAGGAAATCAAAATAATCTATGCTGAGAGTGTTGACCCGAGGAGACATGTGGCGTGAACATGTTCAGAGAATGCCTCTGGATACGGTGTGGGTTGATTGTGTCGATCCGAGTCATGCTGAAATAAGTATGGTCGAAGCGGCGCTCGGCATTGATATACCCACTCTTTCGGAAATGGAGGCGATTGTCCCGTCAAAACGGTTGCGTGAGGAACAGGGTGCTGTGTATGCAACGCTGTTTGTGCCTGTAGAAGATGGGGTGCTCAGCGTGAAGTTGGTTCCGATCACCTGTATTTTGGCTCGCGATATTGTGCTCACAGTCAGGTATGCGCCCATTCCATTGATTGAGGCATATTTTGCTCACTCAAAGCATCCAGAACTCGCTTCGCAACCGCCAACAGCGCTCTTCATCAAATTCTTTTCGCGGCTCCTCGATGGGATTGCCGATCTGTTGGAGCGGATTACGGAGAAGGTTGACGTGCTGTCTCACGATATTTTTCGGCGGGAAGAGGAGGAGTTTCGAGCAACGCGAACCGCCTCTATCTCTATACTGCTGCAGCGTATCGGGATGTGTGGGGAGGGCACTGCCTCCTTGCGGGATAGCCTTGTCGGGTTTGAGCTGTGTGCTGCCTTTTTGACTAGCCTCTTGAGGTTTTCTGAGGAAGTTTCTCTCAAAACCCTTGAGAAGGATATTCTCGCCTTAAAGGATCTCTCTTCATTCCTCTCGAACAAGGTCTCTTTTCTCCTGAACGCCACGTTAGGGCTTGTGAATCTGCGTCAGAACGATATTATTAAAATATTTTCTGTAGTTTCTGTTGTTTTCCTACCGCCGACCCTTCTCACGGGTTTGTGGGGCATGAATTTTGAGTACATGCCTGAGCTCCAGTCTGCCTGGAGCTATCCTGTAGCGCTCTGTGTCATCCTCGCCTCTGCTGTCATGCCGTATCTTTACTGCAAGCGGAAGAGGTGGCTGTAACCTCGACTTTGTACAATTTTTGGACTCATATTCGAGAGAGAAGGTTTCCACAGCTATATGAATTTCG
>JAJZPP010000133.1 GCA_021811115.1 bacterium
TCTCTGCGCCTCTCTTTTGGCGCTAGTACAACATCCCTTAAATCCCTTGAATATCTGTCTTGTCTTTTTCCGCATATTAAACTTTGTATACCATGCCTACATACCTATGTAAGCCATGGTATACAAAGTTTAATCTGCAAAAAAATACATGCCATCTATTCAAGGGATTTAAGGGATGTTGTACTAGCCTCTGCGCTGATGAAAAGAAAAATTTAAGTCGGCATAAACCCCCGCACTTTTAATTACGCCCCCTGCCCAAGATTGTTCGCCAGAAAAACCCTATCTTTCGTTACAATCCAGCAATCGCAAAAAGGATTGCAGAAACGAAGAAATTCAGGATTTACGGGATGGGTTCTCCTCACGATATGTTCCGCGAAGCCGTCTCCCTAGCACTCCTAGCCCTGAGAGATCAGAAAGAGTCTGGATGTGTCGACGAAGAAACGTACCGTTTTTTTATTCCAGTCAGCCCGAAGACTTCGTCAACCAGTTCTCTTCCACTATCGATGCCGCAAAAGCCCTCTACTCCCCAACCAAAACACCTTCCGACCCTCCTAGAGGCTGCGAATTTACCAAAAAGAGCATGCGAAAGTGTCACCCAACCTCAAGCGACGCCACCGGCTTCTGAGAATATTCAGCCCAATGAACCGCCATCCACAGCAGAAGTGTCAAACGATCTTCCCGTTCGCCGCCAGGAAAAACTGCTGCCCCACTCCTTCGCCATAGAATCGGTCGACCTTGCTGCTACGAGAAAAGCGATTGGGCAGTCGATCCCTCTCTCAGAAAAACCACTGTATCCAACCGTCGAAAAGCGAAAACAGTGGACGATCTTTACCTCACTGGCATCATCAGATGCAGACACGTTTACCTCCTCTGTTGTTAAGGCTATCGAAGAACGTTTCCACATCCAGGTCTGTCGATTCGACGGCTCATCCCCAACCCTCTCTATCGATTTGCCGCTTTCGGCCTCTGACAGCCAGCTCGTCCTCTTTTTTGTCGAACCCCATCTCGAAACGGCTCTTCTCAAACAGATCGAAATCCTCCGTTCCTTTCAAAAGGAACCAGCCTCCCAAAATCCTCCTTTCATACGGATTGGAAGAGTGCTCTCGACCCCACTGCTCCTCCTTCCAGTCCATCCGCAGATTGCGACCGATGTGACGACAAAGCAGCAACTGTGGGCCTCGTTGAAGTCCTTGGCAAGGGCATAATCTATGTTTGCAGAGGTGTTGCTCGAGGTCTCGATCCGCAAGCCTCTGGATTACGTTGTCCCTCCTGAACTCATCTCAAAAATAGCCCCAGGATGCTGGGTGGAAGTCCCATTGCGCAATCGTCTCTCACGCGGCTATGTCGTCCAATTGAAAGAGCATAGTAAGGTCGACTCTCCCCTACCACTTACTCGACTCTTAAGCGATGGTCCCATCATCACCGAGGACCTTTTCCAACTGGCCCTCTTCATGGCCCGCTACTATGCGACGCCCATTGAGAAGGTGCTGCGCAGCATGCTGCCGTCGGGAGTCAGGAAGAGCGTCTCCCTCAAACGACAGTACCTCGTCAGTCGAGCCAAAACGCGCGCAGAACTGTCGGCTGTCTACCAAGAGCTCCAGGGGAAAGCGCCCCAACAGGCAAAACTCGTAGAGATCCTCCTCACCGCCAAAGGAGGCGTCCTCCTCTCAGAGCTGCTTGAAGAGGCGGGTGCTCAAGCCTCAAGCGTCAAAGCACTCGAAGAGAAGGGGATTGTGACCCTCTCGCTCGTCCGCACTGGAGAGTCCCTCCTCGTTGGAGAATCCTACTTCAGAACGGCGCCAAAACCGTTGCGTCCTGAGCAAGAAAAGGCGCTCTCCACCATCTGTTCCTCTCTTGAAGAGGGCTCATTCACCGTCACACTCCTCCACGGCGTGACCGGCAGCGGAAAGACCGAAGTGTACATGCAGGCGATGCAGGCCGCCCTGGCCCAAGGAAAGGGCGTGCTCATGCTGGTTCCTGAGATCGCCTTGACAACGCAGACCATCCAACGGCTGAAGAGTCGGTTCGAGCAGCCAGTAGCCGTCCTCCACCACCGTTTGAGCGATGGGGAACGGCATGAGGCGTGGAATGATATTCGAAAGGGAGTCCGTAGGATTGTTATTGGGGCGCGGTCGGCCATCTTCAGTCCCATTCCAAAGTTAGGGTTGATCATCATCGACGAGGAGCATGAGCATAGCTACAAACAGACCGACGACACGCCCACCTACCATGCGAGGGATATCGGCATCATGCGCGGCAAACTGTGCAACGCCGCAGTCGTCTTGGGGAGCGCCACACCGGCACTTGAAAGTTACCAGAATGCCCTGAGCGGCAAGTATAAACTGGTAACGCTGAAGGAACGCAGTGAATCGGCCAAACTCCCCACAGTTCACATCTGGGACATGCGGCCAGAGTTTGCCAAGGCAAAGGGGATAACGCTCTTTTCCGATTGTTTGCTCCATAAAATAGACGAACGGATGAGAAGGGGTGAACAGACCCTTCTCTTCCTGAACCGACGTGGGTTCCACACAACGACCACCTGCATGCAGTGCCACACCGTGTTGAAATGCCCCCACTGCGATGTGACGCTCACCTTCCACAAGTCGGAAAACATCCTCTCATGCCACCTGTGCGGCTACGATCTGGCTCCTCCAAAAGTGTGTCCAGTGTGTAAAACCGCCTCCATGATATGCTACAGAGGCATAGGGACAGAAAAGGTGGAGGCGGCCCTCCACGTCATCTTCCCTGAGGTAAGGACTCTGCGAGCCGATGCTGACACGACACGACACAAGGGGGCACTCGAACGAATTCTCCACGCCTTTCGAACGGGCAAGGCGGATGTGATGGTCGGAACCCAGATGATGGCCAAAGGGCTCCACTTCCCTGAAGTGACTCTTGTGGGGGTTCTCAACAGTGATGCGTCGCTCAACATTCCCGATTTTCGAGCCCAAGAGACGGTCTTTCAACTCATCACCCAAGTGGCTGGACGGGCTGGGCGGGGGATCTCGCCAGGTGAGGTGGTGCTCCAAACATGCCTCCCGGACCATCCAACCATTCAGACGGCTTCCAAGCAGGATTATGAGGCGTATTTTGCGGAAGAAATAGCCCTCAGGCGCATGTTTGGATTTCCACCCTTTTCGCATATGGTAAAATTTGTCTTCTCAGGACCAGTGCTCGAAGAGGTCCAGGCGGCCGCTGGGGCGTGGAATCAAGCGTTTATCGCCCAGCTGCCTTCCCAATTCACCTGCCACCCTCCGCTCCCCTGTGGTCATCCCAAATTGAAGGATCACTGGCGATACCAACTCCTGATTCGAGGGCCATCGGTCATGGGCATTACCTCCATTGCCGAAACGCTCGACAAAAAAATAAAACTTCCTCCAAGTGTCCATCGGTTCTGTGATGTCGATCCCATGTCGACATTTTTCTGAGACCCTTGACAAAAAGATAATAATGTTTTTACGTGTGGGAATCAACCATAAGGAGGTTCGTATGGAAATTTCGCTGTATTTAGCCAA
>JAJZPP010000134.1 GCA_021811115.1 bacterium
CTCGGTCAACCCTTGAATTAGCGTCGAGCCCGCTTCTACAGCAGCTCTAAAGGTGAGGTCGGTAAGGCTATTGAGTTGATTGCTGATATTCTGGCCAACAACAACGGCATCATGACTCGCGGCGAAAATAGCAGCCCAAAAGACGAGTAGCACGGTCGCTGATAAGGGCGCTGCGGCAGAAGTGATAACGATACTCAGCATGGAAAGGGAGGAGTAGATGCCGACCACCACCCCAATGGCTCGCAGGGCAATCGACATAATTCGTGAATCGTGAAGTTTTTTTGGTTCCTCTGGCTTCGCCCAGAGCTTTTGAATATCGTCAGTTAACGTTGAAAAGACTCGCGGTATATCCATGGAAACCTCCTGTTTTTTGCGTCATTGTACTCAGCTCAGCTGTTTTTGTATACAGCCTGTGAGTTCGTGCAGGATGGATAAATGGCGGTCTCCAATATTATAGTGTGCCAGAACAAGCTCATTTTGATAGTGTGCCCACGATTCATTGAGAGCTGCATACGCCGCCTCCTTTTCAAAAGGTTTACGAGAGCTGTCATCCTCTACTTTGCCCATGGCAGGTCGGTACACTTCCTCATATGCTTTTCGCAACAGGATGCATTTTTGTTCGAGTATTTTGAGTAACATCCCTCTGCCATACTCTTTTTGGATGGAAACAGAGTCTATGGAACTCTCGAATATCTGTGCGTATATCTCCGCGTATGCCTTCTGGATTACGGTTCCTTTGAATATGGTGAAGGCACGGTTTAAAAATTCTGCTATGCCGACGCAATGCCGCGGGTCATGGAGAAATGGGAGATGTGATGTATCCAAGTCTTTTGTCTCTGGTGCACCTTGAAGCTCCTTGAGGAGGCGATTGAAGGCTCTGCGTTCTGTTTTGAACAGTTCTACGGTAGGTTCTGGAAGCTTTTTGGCGAGATGGGCTTTAAAATCCGCCGCTGAAGCAGAAACCAGCGCTGAAGCAGAAACCAGCAGCTCTGCTGCACCCGTTATAAATTCGACGGAAGGTAGGCATTCTAATGGCGCCAAAAGAACATCTTTCTGAAATTGATCCCAAGAGGCCACCAAATGACCTCCGACAACCGCTCGTTCATCGGCGGTGGCGAGAGGATCCTTTGCCACTGTGGCGAGCTCGTGAAGGTACGGATCCTCATAGGTCTCTCGCAGCTTGGTACATTTTGCTTGAATCTCTTTCTTGAGCTGGCGTCGAGCCTTATCGGTTGTAAGAAAAGAGGGGTACGTCCGGTCCTCATCGATGGCAACAGCGCTTCGAGCCAACATGCCCACAGTGATGCGACAGTGGGGTATTGTCTTTAGCTGTGCGTTCGCTACTTTGCCTTCCTCCGACTCCAAAAATTCAGCAATAAATCGTTTTAATTTTTCCCCTGAAGCGCGTAGGACTTCTCGATTGAGAGGGGGCGAGGAGTTGACTGAGGCGTCGATAAGCAGGTGGGTCGCATTCGGTTTAAAGGATAATGCGTTTAAGTCTTCGAGGCGTGCATTGACGACATCTTTTTGGAATTGGACCCATGCGCCATTTAAACGCTCATAGATGGTCGCTTTCTGGGAAGGGGAGGCTAACAGATCACCGATTACCAATTGGTTTTCACCCCAATAGCCACCCGTATGGGCTCTTCGAATCGCATCACATTTTTCCATGACTTCATGTGTCAGCCGCTCTTGAGACTCCTTGGTGTCTAGAAAGTGGAGTTTGTCCAACGCTTCTTTGGTTGGAGCGGAAAAAACAGCTTTTCTATATCGCTCAAAGGCCCCTACAACAAAATGGCCTATGCCGACACAGGTGGGGTCGTAAAGTGAATGATTTTTTTCAAATGAGGGAAGATAATCCGTGTTGTGGCCCTTGGTATCAGGAGATGTTCTCAGTTCATGAATGAAACTGGACAAGTTGGTGCTAGCCACTTCCACCTTCCCTCGCTTCTGAGGGCTCAAAAGAAGAGAGCCGAGTATCCGGACGCTCTCCACAAGGGCGTACAGAGCGGCGAGCGGGTAGGTGAGCGCCAACCAGAAAGACTGTGAATACATATTTTTGAGGTCTATCCACATCCAATGTCGTTCTGTTGCGTGAGTTCGTCCCAGGAGGACTTTTCCTCCCCACTTCAGCGAGGTAAAAAGAGTCTCTAGAATGCAGCCTGGAGCGTACAAGATGGCTCGAGCAAGCGTTGCAATTGCAGTAGGAACAGCAAGGAGCCTTGCTTTCGATGGGCTTGCCTGTGCGGCCGCATTCACATGATGCCACATGGTTCGGTCCATCGAGCGAATACGAACATCAGTATAAAAACAAGACATGTAAGGTCTCCATTTGTTGTGAACCTATTCAGTTACCTCAGTACGGAGGTTGTGGGCCATTTCAAGGAACTGTTGGTGTAAAGAAGCAGAGCTTTGAAATTGGCCTGACGTATAGCTGGTGGATGTTTTTGACGACTCATCCTTGGCCCCACGAGCCACCACGCAGGTATGCTGCGCCGTTATGAGGACGGCGACATCATTGTGTCCGAGTATAGTGGCCAAGCTGTCCCCAATTTGGGCTGTCAATCGCTCCTGGAGTTGGGGGCGGGCGGCAAAGTATCGGGCGATGCGGGAGAGTTTTGAGAGGCCGATGACTTTATCTTGGGGAATGTACCCGATATATGCCTCTCCAACCATGGGGACAAGGTGGTGCTCGCAGAAACTGACAATACTCACCTTCGTGACGACCATGTGACCGTCATGAGGGGCAGAATCGGTATGCTCAAAGGTGGCAATTTCTGGAAACGTCTCCAGATCAAGACCGGAGAAAATCTCATCCACATACATCTCAGCAACCCGTTGTGGCGTCTGCGCAAGAGACTGGTCGGCGAGATCAAGCCCCAAAATCTCCATGATGCCTCGAATATGATCTGCAATAGCATGCAGCTTTTGGTCGCGGGAGTGTTGCTTGACTCTTTCCTGGGAGCATGGGGTTGGAAAGCGCGTTTTGGCTGCCTCAAGGGTTTCTTTTTTCATGCGTATCTGGGAGTTCCTACTGAAAAATATGGATCTGTTTCAAAAATGAGAAACGATCAGAGAAAAATCCTATAGTTTGTCTTAAATATCTTCGCTAGCCGACGAGCCATTTCTTTTCCAATAGGTCTTTTAGCATGCTCCATCTCAGAGATGTGATGCTGACTAACATTCAACTTCTTCTCAGCTAGTTCCTTTTGGGTCATATTTTCTTTGTGCCTACTACCTTTCAGCACTAAGCCCGGGGAAGTCTCTTCATTGACGCCCATGGCTTCCATCCATGGGATAAGGATTTCCCCTTCAACATTATGGCGTTTATGCATGCTCTCTTCTGTCAAAATAGTAATATGCCAAAATATACCAATTTGTGGGATTTAGCAAAAGATCGAGCCTTTTGCAAAACTATAAAGCACTTTTTGCTCGTGGCGGCTCGAATAGAGAGACGATCGCTCCTCACCCAGGGCTACCGCCATTGGGTTCGTCGCG
>JAJZPP010000135.1 GCA_021811115.1 bacterium
TTCCGATCTGGGAAACTGTGGACCACGAGGTGGAGTGGTTTTAACGAGGCGATCAGCTCGAGGAGGGATGGATCGGGAGTTTGCCCCGTAAAGCATACCACAGAGTATCGATCAGGATATTTTTGCGCTGTCTTGGCCAACTGCAAGAGATGGGTTGGAGCCAGTGTGTGGGAAGCAATGTTGATGAAGAGGAGTTTTTGCTGCAGCACGCCATACAGGTGCTCAAACGTTTCTGCCGAGCAGATGTTGCCTGAAGAGCTGTCCTCAAGCAACCTTGAGGCCACATCGTTGAGGGAGATGCAGGCGCAGCCAAGCCGTTCCACAGCACAGGAGGCGGCCACATTGGCAAGAGGGACAACCTCATTGAGAGGAACTCCAGAGGCGAAAGCGGCGCTCACCATGGCGAGCACGGTATCTCCCGCCCCAGTCACATCGCGCACCTCTTTGCGTGGTACTGAGAAGTGGTCCTGGCGGCCATCAGGATAGAAAAGAGAGATCCCCTCTTCAGATCGGGTGACCATGAGGGTATCAATGCGGGTCGTTTTGAGGATGGCAAAAGCGGCCGCTTCAAGGGAGCTTATTCCTTGGGGGGCGGCGCGCAACGTCTCGGAGGCGTTGGGTTTCAAGATGGTAGAACCGGCGTAGCGGGAGAAGTCAGCGCTCTTTGGATCGGTGATGCAGGGAATATGGAGGCGGTTTGCTGTCTGTATGACAGCAGAAAGGAGGGCCGAAGAGAGCGTCCCCTTCGCATAGTCAGAAATGGCTACCAGATCCACACCATGGAACAGAGGAGTGAGCTGCTCGATCAGCCGGTGCTCTGACGTGGCGGAGAGCGGTGAGGCTGTTTCGTTGTCGATACGCACAAGCTGTTGCGACGAGGCAATGAGTCGATTCTTGGCAGGTGTGCGATACCCGGCTTCCTCGATGATGCCGCAGACGTCAACTCCCTTTTGGGAGAGCGATTCAAGAAGTTGGCGCCCGGCAGAGTCAAGGCCCACCCTCCCAACGAGGCGAACTCTCATCCCCATAGCAATCAGGTTTAAGGCAACATTACCCGCCCCACCCGCCTTGCACTCTTCACGATCAACGAGGATAACGGGGACAGGGGCCTCTGGGGAGATTCTCTGGGAAGAGCCAAACGTATACTTATCGAGGATAAGATCCCCAACAACGAGGATCGTCCGTGGTGTGATACGAGACAACGCCTTGGACAGTGCTACCATCTTAATTCCTGAAGTAAATGGGCTTTCACATAATCAGCCACAGCATCTTCAAGCGTATAACGGCAGAGTTTTCTATTCAATGCAGATTCTGTCTTGGCAACATCGGCCTGAGTGAAGTACTGGTATTTATCGATGAGATCGGGAGGCATCGGGATGTATTCAATGCGCGGAGGACGGTCGAGCGCTGAGAAGACGGCCCGTGCCAGACGGTTCCACGAGACAGCCTCACCGGCTCCCACGTTGAAGATGCCGCCAGCATCCGAGTCAAGAAGATCGCAGGTGATCGCCGCAGCATCCTTGACGTAGATAAAATCCCTCTGCTGCTCCCCATCCTTAAAATCAGGCCGATGGGAGCGGAACAGGTCCACCTTTCCGGAAGCGAGTATTTGGGGCACAACTTTTAACACGTAGGAGGCCATGCGCCCTTTGTGCCACTCGTTGGGGCCAAACACATTGAAGTACTTTATCCCAACTACTGAATTCAATAGCTTATTCCGGTACAGCCACAGGTCGATGAGGTGTTTGGAATAGCCATACATGTTGAGCGGTTTCAACGACTCGAGCTGCTCATGGCTATCGGTAAACCCAGAACTGCCATCGCCATACGTGGCGGCGCTCGAGGCGTAGACGCAGCGGATACGGTGCTGTAGGGCAAATTCGAGGAGACGACGCGTGAATCGATAGTTGTTCTCAAGAAGAAAGTCAGCGTTGGTCTCGACGGTACTGGCGCAGGCGCCAAGGTGGATAATGCCCCCAATTGATGAGGGCTTTGAAGAGAGCCAATCGAAAAGGAGAGCTTCGGGGACAATGTCGCAGAAGGACTTGCCGACAAGGTTCTTCCACTTCTCATCGCTCCCCAGGCTATCCACGACCACAATCGAGTCAATCTCACGATCGTTGAGCTCACGAATCACGCACGACCCAATAAAACCGGCTCCGCCAGTGACAACGGTCAGCTTTGCGGCGTCATAGAGTCGTGTGCTCATAGTTACTCTTCTGTATGGGGAATAACCTTAACGTGAACGGTCGCCGAAATCCCCTCTTTCAAGCGGAGGCCAATATCAAACACACCTGTCTCTTTAATCGCATGCTTCAACGGAACCATCTTTTTCTCAAGCTGGATACCAGTCTTCGCTTTCAGATGCTCCATGATATCGAGCACAGAGACACTGCCATACAGATGGCCTTCATGATCCACTTTGACTTCAATTTCTATCGTCTCGCCCTCGAGGCGGCCGGAGAGCCCTTGAGCCTCGGCTCGATCCTTTTCGGCGCGAATACGTCGTTCTTCTTGGAGAGTCGCCTGACGACGAAGCGCTGCTCGATTGGCAATGAGCGCCAGTCCTTGAGGCAGAAGATAGTTAAACGCATACCCCGGTTTTACCGTGGCGAGATCGCCTTTGCGTCCCACATTATCCACATCTTCCAAGAGGAGAATTTTTTGCTGTGCCATTATTTCCTCACCTTTACACTTCTGCGACAAATGGGAGCAACGCCACATGGCGAGCCAATTTTATCGCCTTCGCAAGGCGACGCTGAAAATAGGCTGAAACCCCAGTAATTCTTCGGGGTAAAATTTTCCCCCGTTCTGTGATGAACTTTGTCAGCGTTTCCACATCTTTATAATCAATATGATCGAACTTTGCCTCGGTAAACGGGCATTTCTTCCGTCGGCGGCTTCGCGATTCAGCCTGTTCCACGGGTTTTCGTCTTGGTGCTCTTAACATACTCATTCCTACTTTAGTCACCTCAAACTTCAGGGAGCTGTTTAAATTTCAACTCGTCCATGACCTTGTCGGTTTGCGTGATCAAGTAACGCAACAGGTCTTCGGTCCGTCGGTACTCTTCGTTCAGCTCAGTCAGAAAACTGGGCAGCAACGTAAAGTAGACAAGGTAGTAATACCCTTCTCTGTGGCGGTTGATCTCATAGGCCAAACGGCGTCGGCCCTGATCGTGGATCTTCGAGATCTGCCCGCCTCTCGACGTAATCTGCTCTTTGATCTTTTCAAAAGCTTTTGTCCGCGCATCTTCACTCAGGTGTGCGCTGAGGATATACATGCCCTCGTACAACCTTGTGTTCTGTTGTTTCATGTCTCCTCGTCTCTAAGAGGTTTACGCAACGGCTCATAACGTTGCTGATTATCAAGCCATGAGTCGATCTGCGACACCGCTTGTTCCATGATGGGTGGAAGCTCTCCCATCTCTTCGGCTGTAAACCGCCGCAATACATACTCTGCCACCGCTCCGCTTCCCGGGTGAGAT
>JAJZPP010000136.1 GCA_021811115.1 bacterium
GTCAATATAAGTTCAGATTTTATCGAGCTGTGTCAAACCCCCTCCCTCCTCAGCCACCTGTAAAAATTGATGAGAACATGCATCAACTGCAACTGCTCATAAAGTTGCAGGTTTGTATAGATTACAAAAACATTTTATAATCAAAACCCAAGACGGATGCCAACTTATGCGCCATCTTTTTTCCGATCGGTCGCTTCCCATGTTCCATTTCAGAGATATGATGTGTTTTAGCGCCTAGTTTTTCAGCTAATTGTTTCTGCGTCATTTCTGCCTTGAGACGTGCGCCGCTTAGGAATGCCCCAACTTCAGTACATCGCTCAATCTCTTCCTTGAAAACCTCCCTCCAATGGGTTGATTTTTCTTCGTTATCGGTCGTTGGATGAGTACAACAATCACTTTTGGTACGGTGCATTCTCGTGTGTACCGACATAATAGACCTCGATTATTTGGCATGGTTCAAAATCCCTCGAGAGAACGTAACAGTTTTTCGTCTTCCTCCGAGAAGAAGCGAGCAAAAAGTGTTGCCCGCCCTTGAACCATACTGATTATTTTAACTTTTTTGTTCTCTATGCTCCAACACGCAACATAGGTAGGGCGACCATTTTTTATGTGACAGTGATGGGAGTTTTCAGGAATTCTTTTCCCATGCTCGAGAGGACCGTATTTTCTCCAGTTCGTACGGTAAGGGCCATTCTTTTCGATGTCCTTAACAAGGGTGAGAACGAGCTTGCGTATTTTAGGAAGCTTTTTCTTAAACTCTTCCATTTGTCCAGAGGCTTTGCGAGAAAAGCCAACTTTCCATATAGAGTCAGAGTCCATCTACCTATTCCTGTCTTGAAGGTCATTTTACCATTTTTAGGTATTTTGTGAAAAGATAAACTCGCTAAAACACAACCTATGCAGCCCAACCCAGGAAAATACGGCGTGGTGTTAAAGGAATCTCCTCCTGTAAAACCTAGCTCGTGTTTCCAAGCAGCTTCAGGAACTCTGCCTCATCTAGAACCGGCACCCCCAATTTCCTCGCTTTTTCCAGCTTCGACCCAGGACTCTCCCCCACAACCACGTAGCTGGTCTTCTTGGAGACGGTATCGGTTACGGAACCGCCACACGCCTCTATCCGCTTGGCGGCTTCTGTGCGCGTCATCGAGGAGAGCGTACCGGTGAGTACAATGGAGGCATGGGCAAAGGGATGGCCCACAATCACCTCTCGCTTCTCAGGTGGACGAGGAGTCACCCCCGCCTTCAGTAAGGCGGTCAGCTCCGCCAGGAAGAGCGAATCGTGAAAGGCATCATGCACCGCAGAAGCCACTTCGTGACCTATCCCTTCAATTCCTTCAAAATCGACACAGCTCATCTCTTGAAGCCGATCGAGCGTCCCTGCCGCCTCGGCGAGCCGTTTGGCTGTCCCAGTTCCCACGTACCGAATGCCCAACGCCATGATCAGCGTCTCAAGGGATGGGTTTTTGGCCGCTTGGAGCCCCGAGAGAATATTCTCAGCCGATTTTTCTTTGATGCCCTCGAGCGTGAAGAGGTTCTCTTTCGTCAGGTGGAACAGGTCTGAGGGATGCTTGACAAGTCCATTTTCAAAGAGTGCGCGTATGAGCTTTTCCCCAATATGCTCGATATCAAGCCCGTCTTTGCCCACAAAGTGGGCTAAGCTTCGTATGGTCTGTTCCGGGCACCCTGTTCGATTGGGGCACCGCCACGCTACCTCCTCTTCATCCTTAACCAGAGGCGTATTGCAAGCAGGGCACTCTTTTGGCATGTGCCACGGAGCCGCACGGTTGGGGGTTGTATGGTCACTGGCCACCACTTTAGGGATGACATCTCCGCCTTTTTCAATCAGGACCATATCGTTGGGCCGAATATCTTTCCGATGTACCTCATCCTCATTGTGGAGGGTAGCTCTCGAGATGGTGCTCCCAGCAAGCTCGACCGGCTCAAGCTCGGCTACAGGGGTAATGACGCCGGTTCTCCCAACCTGCACCGTGATCTCGCGGAGCCGTGTCCACACCTGCTCTGCCCCAAACTTCCAGGCAATGGCGGTTCGTGGATGTTTGATCGTGGGAGGAATAGAAGAGGCCTCATCGAGGGAATCTAGCTTGAACACCACCCCATCAATCGCAAAGGGAAGCGATGGGCGGATCGACTTGATGGTATCTTGGAAGGAGATCATATCGTCGACCGATTTCACGAGACGATAGGGAACAAGTGGAAGACCTTTAAAAGAGATCCAGGTTGGCAGGCCAAGAGAGTGGAGGAACTGGAAGACTTGGTGTTGCTTATGCACCTTGACAGGTGTTTGCTGGGCGATGCCATAGAAGACGCAGGTTAATCCTTCGCGCTTGGCAAGCTCGCGCGGATCGAGTAGCTTAAGCGACCCTGCCGCCGCGTTACGTGGGTTTGCCCATAAGGCAAGCCCCTCCTTCTCGCGCTCCGCATTCATCCGCTCAAAACTCTTGGTGGGTAAAAAGACTTCGCCGCGTACCTCGAGGAGCTCTATGTCAGAAGAGATGCGTAAGGGCACCTCTTTAATAGTTTTTACATTTTGGGTGATATCACTGCCCACGTGGCCATCTCCGCGGGTCACCGCCTGGACAAGCTGTCCGTTCTGGTAGATCGCCGAGATCGCCAGCCCATCCATCTTCAGTTCCCCGAAGAATTCCAGGTGGTTTCGATCGAGGAGGCGACAGACACGGTCGTAAAAGGCGGTCAGCTCATCGACTTGAAACGCCTTCTCTAAAGAGAGCATCGGCTCCTTGTGGACAATCTCTGCAAACCCTTCGAGTGGTTTTTCGCCCACCCGCTGGGTCGGTGAGGTGGGAGAGACCCATTCCGGATGGTCACGTTCTGTTTCCTCAAGCACTGTTACAAGGGCATCAAACGCCCCGTCAGATATCTCTGGCTTCGCTTCCTGAAAGTAGAGGCGGTTGTGGTGCCAAATCTCATCACACAGTTTTTCGTACTCTGCTTTCGTCTCGACCTTCCTTACTCCCATTCGACCTCATAGATGACGGTTGCCAATGGAGGCAAGGATACCTCAGCGCCTACAAAATGGCCACCCTCATGTACCAGCCGTACGTCCCCACGCACCTTACCAGAGCCTCCGTATCGCACATCATCCGTGTTGAGCACCTCCCGAAGGGCTTTTACATGTTTCAACGGGATGGTGTACCGATCAAAGTAGTTGGGCGTAAAGTGGTGGATGCAGAGGAGAGCCTTCATGGAGTGTGGTACTTTCCTCAGATACACCAGAACGCTATTCTGCCAATCTGAAAAGTCGACCCACTCAAATCCTTCGAAGGAAAAATCATCGGCAAATAACGCCTCGTGGGATTGGTAGAGGGTATTTAACTCGCGGACGCAGCATTGCAGACCAGAGTGTTGTGGGTACTGGAGGAGCCACCAGGGAATCTCGGCGCGGCACCACCACTCATCCCAGCAACCCAACTCCCCTCCCATAAAGAAGAGCTT
>JAJZPP010000137.1 GCA_021811115.1 bacterium
ATCTATTCATGTGAGGGATCGGCGAGAATGGATCGTAAACAGGGCGGCCGAATATCGAGCTGGGAAATCTCGTCGAGAGGAATCCAGCGAAAATGGAACTGCTTCACAATCCCCTCCTCGGGCCTCTGTGTGTGATAGGTCGTTTGATGGTGCACCGGGTGGTCGGCGGGCAAACTGAAGCTGTAGTAAAACTCCACCGAATGTCGAGCCACGCCATTCAATGTGTAAAAGTGCTCCGAAACGAGCCGCTAGCGGCTCGTTCCTACTCCGAATCTCATTTGGAAAGAAAAATGTTTTTCTGGGGGAGGGACTTGATTTTTTATCCCAACTCAGAGAGAATGATAATTCCAGTCTCCCCAAGAGGTCCCGTGCCTTACAAGCCAATGTCGACAAAGGAATTTGAGAAATATCTACAAATGGTTCGATGGCACATTGAAAAGGGAAGTATTGACTGGAAGCTTTACGATGAAGAACAGCAATTCGTTTGCGCAATCCTCATAAGTCATGGTAGTAGAACAAAGAGTGAAGTTACAGCTAATAGCGTTCAAAAAACAAAAAAAGCATTTAAGGAAAGAGGAATGTTATGGCCTCCAAAAAAGCGCTCGACAAAGAGCTGAAAATAGCACTCAATGAAGTGGGCGAAATTAGTCCTTGGTATGATAAAAGGACAAAAAGTTGGTTGTTCTCTCACGAATTGTATCCAGTTGAATGTGAAGGGAGCTCTCGTGAGGAAGTCATAACGAAATTCCCCCTCTATCTTAGAGACTTTATCGAAGAGCGCTTGAAAGGTAATTTGGCCCCATTTGTTGAAAAGAAGACTAAAGGTCATGGAGGATATCGCCCGGGAGCCGGTAGGCCAAAAGGAACGACTTCAGAAACGAAACAAAGAATTTATTTGCCAACTGATATAGTGAATTGGATTCGCGTTCCTGAGCATTTACTTATGGTAAGGAAACTAGTAACAAAAACTTGCTCATGACGAGCTGGTTCATGGGTAGTCTCTTCAAAAAGGACGAGTATGGTACACTTCTTCCTTTGTAATTACTATAAAGTTAGATCATGAAAGAACCCCCTCAGTCCTCCTGTTCGATTCCCCTACGGTACGTAGGCCCTCTCCTCATCAACGGCCCGTCCAACTCCTATGAAGTCACTGTTCCCCTCGCAACCTACGAGACTCCCCTCTGGCCCTCCGTCTCCCGCGGTGCTCGAGTGACAAAGAAGGCGGGTGGCATTACGGCAGTTGTCACCCATGACGCGATGGCCCGATCGATTGCCATTGAGGCAGAAAACGCCAAACAGGCCGCCCAATGTGTAGAAAAACTCTCCCAGCAAAGAAAGCAACTCTTCTCCATTGCAGAATCGACAAGCCACCACCTCCAGTGTGAAGAGCTCTCTTTCAGGCAGGTCGGCTCCTGCATCTACATTCGCCTCACCGGCAGGACTGGCGATGCGTCGGGGCACAACATGATCACCAAGGGAGCAGACGCGATGCTGCAGTGGATCTGCACGACCTACCCAGAACTTCGGCACATTTCGGTTTCGGGAAACTACTGCACTGACAAAAAAGTCTCCTCAGTCAATGCCATTTTGGGCCGGGGAAAAAGCGTGGTAGCCGATGTCCTCCTCTCCAACGAGCTATGTCGAACAGAGTTACGAACCACTCCAGAAGCTCTCTCCGAGCTGAATACCAAGAAAAATCTCCTTGGCTCCATCATCAACGGGGGCGTCCAGACCGCCAATGCCCACTTTGCTAATATGCTCTTGGCGCTCTACCTCCCAACCGGTCAGGATGCTGCCAACATCGTCGAAGGGTCACAAGGGATCACCTTTGCTGAAGTCCGAGGTACCGATCTCTACTTTAGCGTCAGCCTCCCCAACATTATTGTGGGAACCATTGGGCATGGCAAAGATCTTCCAGGACCCGCCAAAGCCCTCGAACACCTTGGATGCGGGGCTGAGAACAGCGGACGCCTCGCCGAGATCGTAGCGGCCACAGTGCTCTGTGGGGAGCTTTCTCTGCTCGCTGCGCAAACAAAACCTGGAGAGCTTGTCCGGACTCACATCTCCTTGGAACGAGGAGGATAATGTGAGCACAGTTGGTATTGATGCGATCCGTTTTTATACTCCCGCGTTTGCCATTCGCTTACCCGATCTGGCTCGGGCGCGAGGGGTCGATCCTGACAAGTACACCATTGGGCTTGGCCAAGAGGTTATGTCTATCATGCCGCCGGACGAAGATATTGTGACGATGGCAGCCCACGCCGCTCTTCCCCTCATCACCGACGAGACCAAAGAAAAAATCCACCTCCTCCTGTTTGCCACAGAATCGGGTGTGGACAATTCTAAGGCGGCAGGATTATGGGTCCACAACCTGCTGCACTTACACCCCTCTTGCCGCGTCGTGGAACTCAAGCAGGCGTGCTACAGCGCCACGTGCGCGCTCCAGCTGGCCCACAGCTACCTCCACCACCACCCGAACGAGAAGGTGCTGCTGATCGCCTCCGATAATGCGCGGTACGGGTTGCATACGGCCGGAGAGCCGACACAAGGGTGTGGGGCCGTTGCGATGATCCTCTCCGCCTCTCCAAAACTGCTCGCTTTAGAGGAGCATCAGGGGGTTGTGGCGGACCATGTGATGGATTTTTGGAGGCCCACGTACCGGACAGAGGCGGTTGTGGATGGCAAATACTCCACCAAGGTCTACCTCAACACGCTCCAAAGCTGCTGGAAGAGCTATGAGCAGGCGTCGGGTCGCCGGTTCGAAGACCATGCGCGCTTTTGCTACCATATCCCCTTCACCCGAATGGCTGAAAAGGCTCACGAGCGGCTTTCAAAAGCCGCGTCGATCCCATTCAACCAAGAACAGATCGAACATGAACTCATCTACTCCAGACAGATTGGCAATGCGTACACCGCTTCTCTGTACATTGGGTTGGCTTCGCTGCTTGAGCTGGATGCGCTCGATCTATCTGACAAGCGAATCGGATTTTTTAGTTATGGCTCCGGCTGTGTTGGAGAGTTTTTTAGTGGAGTGGTGCCGGAAGGGTATCGTGAGCACCTCGGCCTTTCATTTCACAAAAAAATACTTGATAGACGAGCAACTCTAACTATTCCCGAGTATGAAGAGTTTTTTACCTACACCTTGAAAGAGGATGGCTCAGCCCAAACCACGCCAAACGTATCTGCCGGGCCATTTAGGCTGACCGGCGTTTCCAACCACGAACGCCTGTATGGGTAACCTTCCCGATCTGTTGTGCATCACTGCATAAATAATTCTGAATGAGAGCCTATTCTAGCAAAAAATCCTCGATAGATTCAAAGGACTGGCCGCCACCCTCCTTATAGCGCGACAATTATCCTGACCGGTCGGCGACAATTATTCTGACCGGTAAAAGACCCGAACATCCAAAGTATTCCTAGACAAAAAAGGAGTACATAGGATGCCGGGCCGAAAAAGAATTACCAA